>CAZAAF010000006.1:3143-24761 GCA_964482575.1 uncultured Verrucomicrobiota bacterium
AAGGGCATGTTCTGGGGACAGTTGACGACGGAATAAGTCCTTCCGTAAAACCCTTCGAACGACACTCCTGCGCCGGGGCTTGGAGGAACCTTTCGGTCCCCACAGACTCGTCCTTCATTCTATCCGCGGTTACACGCCAAAAGGCAGTTTTTCGAAAGAAATGTAAAACAAACCCAAAAGGATGTTGAGACATCTTCCGAAATGCGTGGCAGGCTGCTGTCGTTGATTATGAAGAGCGCGCTTCAACCACCTCGAAGAAGGTTTGTCCCCGTTTCACGCCTCTGCATCGCCATCTGGGTCTGGATTTCATGCGGAGGATGGTCCACCACGGCGGCGGAATCCACGGCGCCCAAGGTGGATTTTTCCTACGCCTTTGCCACGCCGCATCGGATCACGGTCGGACGCCCCGATGCGAGCGACCGCACGCTGCTGGATCTCCAGCCGGGCAATCTGCGGATGGCGTGGAGTTATGACAACCTCGCCATGCCGCAGTTTCCGTTGAATGCATTCAAGACGCCCAGGGCGGACTGGGATATCCGCATCACCCCACAGATCGACGGCCATGGTTTTGCCCGAAGCCGTTGGACCCGCCTCGACGGAATATTGCCAGCCCTGGAAAACGTCTATGAAGACAAGGCCGGCTGTGTGCGTCTGGAGGCGATCGGCGGCGCCACGGCCGCGATCCTTCGGGTGGAGGTGACCTCAACGGACACACAACCTCATCAGATGGTGGTGCGCTGCGAATCGGCCCACTGGGGTGAAAATCCCGCCTGGGTGGAGCCTGCCCACCATCCCGCCAGAAGATGATCGAACGCGCGGACCGTGTGCTGTTGTTCGCCTCAGGCGCCAGCACTTATTCGCTTCAGGCCGACGGTCAGCCGCCCAGCCCGCGCAGCATGGTGCTTGTCTGGAACCTGAAGCCCGGGGAGAAACAGACCGGCTGGATCGTGCGGCCCTATCATGCCTGCGCGTCCGACGTGCCGATGCTCCGCAACCACGATTGGGCGAAAGAAGCGGCGGCAGCCCGGCGCGAATGGCACGACCTGCTCGGCCGCGCGCCGAAGTTGAGCATTCCCGATTCCGGTGTGGCGAACGGCTATCTTGCCTGTCTGGCCGACCTGTTCATCATGCGCGAGTCCGCAGTGGATGGTTATCTCGGTTCGGTTCCCGGCACGGAAATGTATCGCGCCCACAATCCAGCCGAGGCGGGCATTGTGGTCATCGCGCTGGATCAAAACGGATTCCACCGCGAGTCGGCCAATGGATATCGCAACGAGATCGACATGCAGGAGGCGGATGGCAATTGGAACGACGCGCGCGGGTGGGGGCATCTGGTCTGGTTTTGTTCGGGCTTCAAGTCATGGGTCGCCATGGAGCACTACCTCATCACGCGCGACCGGAAGTATCTGGCCGGCGTGTATCCGCGCATGGCGGCCAGTTCCCGGTGGCAGGAACAGCAGCGAAAGCGAACGCGATGCGCCACCGGCGAACGTTCCCTCACCCATGGCCTGATGCCACGCGGGTTCGGCGATTGCGGAGTCAAGGACGGCAACGATCTCTATGGCCAGTTCATTCCCCACAACATCTGGGCCGTCTATGCCGACCGGATTGCGTGGGAAACCGCCGAAATCCTGAAGAAGCGCGCCGATGCCGCCGAACTGAAGGCCATCTACGAAACCGCGCGCGGCGACCTGCTCTCGTCCATCGAGCGGGGCGCGATCCAGGAGCAGGGGTATCGGTGGATTCCCGGCACCCCCGGCAAGACCACCGGCAGCCGCTGGGGTGTGCTCAACATCGCGTTTCCCTGCGGCCTGCTTCCGGCCGATCACGAACTGGTCACCGGCACCCTGCGCCATATCGAGTCGCACCTGAGTCCGGGAGGCATTCCTGTCAACACCGGCTGGCTGACGAACGGCATGTGGGTGGCCATTACATTGGACAACGTGGCCGAGGTTCACCTGCAACGCCATCAGGGTGACGCCGCCGCCCGCTATCTTTACGCCACGCTCAATCACGGCACGCCTCTCTATACCTGGTGCGAGGAACGCGGCCAGGAAGCCGGCTCGACAAAATGCACCGGTGACCGCCAGCATTTGTGGACACCCGTGGCCGTGGTCCGCGCCCTGCGCGACATGATGGTCATGGAAGAAGGCGACGGCCTGCAATTGGCGCTCGGCACGCCGCGCGAGTGGCTGGCGTCGGGGAAACCCGTGGGCATCGCCGCGGCACCCACACATTTCGGTTCTGTGTCCTATCAATTGCAATTCGACGCGGCAGGTTCGCACGTGAGCGGCAAGGTGACCTTCCCAGCCCGCTCGCAGCCTGCATGGACCGTGTTGAACATCCGTTTGCCCGGCGGGCTCCGGGTCAAGTCCGTCAATCCCGAATCCGGGGCCACGGTTGAACCCGATGGTTCCGGCATTCGCTGGAAACATCCGCGGGGCACGATCCAGTTCCAGGCGAACGTCGCCCGTTCGAGCAATCCCTGATGAAATGGATTCCGTACCGCGCCGCGCGCGGGACCGCCCCCTTCGCCTCCATGGAAAGGAAACGAGTATGAAGAAGCCGTTGTGGGTCCTGATGATGGTATTGGCAACCGCCGCGAGTGCGGCTGAAAACACGACCACCGGTGCCGTGAACTACGGGCGGCCGTTTGAACCGCCGACGCGGCCGGCGTTCATCGCGCTGCCGGCCGGGGCCGTGGAGCCGGCGGGCTGGTTGCGCGACTGGTGCCTGGCGGCGAAGGACGGTCTCACGGGCCACATGGACGATGTGCACGTGGAGTTCCGCCGGGCCTGGGCCGCCGATCACCGGATGACGGGCGAGCATCTCAACTGGCCCAAGGGCGGCTGGCCGTATGAAGGGGGCGGCTACTGGTTCGACGGGCTGGTCCGGCTCGGCTACGTGCTGCACGACGACGCGCTCATCCAGCAGGCGAAGAAGCGACTGGATGTTGTCGTCGATCACATGAACCCGAACAGCATTGTGTTCCTGTGGTGGCTCGACAGGAACAAGCCCGATGATGTGAAGGGAAGCACGGTCTCCGGCGCCTGGCCGATCTGGGCGTGCGGCCTGTTGGGACGCGCGATGAGCGGGTACTACGCCGCGTCGGGAGACCCGCGCGTGTTGCGTGCGCTCGAAGCCGCCTACAGCCGCGACCGCGACTGGCTGCGACTGGCCTGGGGCATGTCGAACCCGTGGCCGGCGTTCGACACCTACACATGGACGGGAAACAAGGAGATCGCGGCGGCGTTGACGACGTTGTTCGCGGAAGGCGGCAAGAATCCCGGCGGGGCGTCGTGGAACCGCTACCGCCAGAAGCCCGATGAGAAACCGGGCGCCGAGAAGAACGATCACGTCGTCCATTTCCTCGAAAGCACCACGCCGTGGACGTTGGGCTATCTGTGGACGGGGAACCGCGAATACCTCGATGCGACGCTGGCATGGCACGACCTGCTCGAACGCGACGCCATGCAGCCGTCCGGCGTGCCCGTGGCCGATGAGTTTTACGGGCCGACCGGCGCGTACCGCGGGACCGAAACATGCGACGTGGCCGGCTATGTATGGAGCCAGATCGCGCTGTTGACCGTCACCGGCCAGGGACGCATGGCCGACCGGGCGGAGCGCGCGTTTTTCAACGCCGGCCCCGCCACGGTGTCGCGGGATTTCAAGACCCACGTCTATTTCCAGAGTCCCAACCGGATTGTGGACCAATGCCCGCCCTACCCTCACGGACCGAAAGCCGAGGGGAACTCGTACGCGCCAACGCACTTTCCGCTCTGCTGCACGGCCGCGTTGAACCGCATCGTGCCCAACTACGTGATGCACATGTGGATGGCCACCTATGACAACGGGCTGGCCGCGACGCACTATGGCCCCTGCAAGATCACGGCGCGCGTGGCCGACCATGTGCCCGTCGAGATCGTCTGCCGGACCGATTATCCCTTCAACGAAACCGTCGCCATGAGCGTGAAGCCGGCGCAGCCGGCGACGTTTGCGCTCTCGCTCCGGATTCCCGGCTGGTGCAGGAAGGCCGAGCTTCGCGTAAACGGCTCCGTCCTCAAGGCATCGCCCGATGCCAACGGCTTCGTGCGCGTGGAGCGGCTCTGGAAGGCCGGCGACTCGATTCACCTGCGGCTGCCGATGTCGGTCTGCGTGAAGACGGGCCGCGACAACAACGCGCAGGGCGCCCCCTATGCCACGGTCTCCTACGGCCCGCTGCTTTTTGCGCTCCCAATCACCGAGGCCGGCGGCCCCAACACGCCGGACCCGAAAGCCCGGTGGAACTTCGCGCTGGATGCGCTGCAAGCCGGCATCCACGTCGAACACCGTGCGATGCCGGCGAGGTGGGATTGGCCGCTGAATGCCCCCTTGAAACTGCGGGCCAACGCGGTCGCCTGCGACTGGAACCCGACGCCGAAGAATCCGCTGCCGGCCGGCCCCGTCGCGAAGCGAGCATCCACCGAAACGATCACCTTGATCCCCTACGGCTGCGCCAAGTTCCGCATCTCCATGTTCCCCGTCACTGAACGGGTCTGGAAACTCCAGGAACACGAATAACGGCGGGAAGAACGCCCGGCGCTGTTGGTAGTGAACACGATCCGCGGGCGGATCGCAGACGGTCCGCGGCACGAACGCGATTGACGGACGCGTCCGTGATGGCTTTAATGAAGTTGTCAGGAGCCGAGCCATGAATTCCCTCCCTTTTTCCCCACGAGCGGTCATTCGTGCAAACAACCATCCGTGTCTCCGTTTTCGTTCAACCGCGTTGAGAGCCACGAAAAACCACCCATGGTGCCATCTCGTCCTGTTCTCCGCGTTGACGGCACTATTATGCCCCGCCGCGAGCGCGACGAACACCGGCTCGACGCTCGCGCCGCAGGAGTGGAAGGCGCTGGCCAGCCAGATTTCCGTGGAACGGAGGCCGGCGAAGTGGGAGGCGACAGCCGCGGACGGTCTGTTGTTCGCGCTCGAAGGCGAACTGGCCCGGCCCAAGAGCATGCGATGGGAACGCATCTGGAGCGGCGGCAGGATCCCGCCGGCGGGATATTTCGTGCTGGAATATCAGGCGCGATGGTTGTGGCGGAAGCGGCCGGTCGCCACTGTCATCACATTGGTTTCGCGCCAGGCGGATGGCAAGACGGCAACGACTCCGCTGGTCCAGATTCCCGACCTCGTGGACGACGGGACGTGGCACCGGCTGGCGGTGCGGCGGCCGTGGCCGGCGACCGCGGACAAGGTGCAGGTCATGCTCGATTCGGTGGATTCGCGGACCTGGTTGCGCGTGCGGCGATTGGAGTTTGTGCGGAACGCGAACGAATTCGGCACCGCGTTGGAAACGGACAAGGCGTCCGTGGAATCGGCGGAATTTGCGCGTGTGGATTTGCTGGGATTGTTCAACGACCGGTTTGACCGGTTGACGACCCGTATGCTTGCGCGCCCGACCGACCCGATAGTGCGGGATGGTGGCATCTGGTTCGATCGTCCCGATATCACCGTTGGCGGCATTCCGTTCCGCGTCGTGACAACGCCCAACACGGACAACCTCGTCGCGCCGCCGCCGGAGCCGGAACAAAACAAGGAAACCATCGAGCAATTCGGCGTGAAGGGATTGCGTGGCGCGCTCGCGCCCATCAGCCGGGACAGCCGGATGACGGTGGTGGTAAACAAATCCGCGACGGAGATTTTCCTGCTGCTCGCCGCGGAACTTCCGGGCCGGACGCGGAATTATTTCGTGGTCGAGGGTCCGACCGCGCTGGACAACGTCGAGCAATTCGCGGTGGAACTCGATTATGCGGACGGCACGCGCGATTTCGCCTTCCCATTTTCGTTGACGGACGGCGATCACGTCATCCGCCGCACGTTGTCCGCGTATGTGATTCCGGCGAATGGCACGCCACTCGCCCGCGTGGTGTTGCACAACCGCACGCGGGGCGCCCAGGTGTATCTGGCCGCGCTCACGGTCAACAGCGGGCCGCGGCGGTTTCCAGCGCTGGCGCAGGAGCCTCCATCGTCCGCTGCAAAAGCGGCGCCCGTGGACACCAATGTGCAACCCTACACCCGTCGCGAAGGCAACGTACTGCGGCTCGGCAACGCTCATTTCGATCTCGCGCTGGATGCAGACCGCGCCCTCGCGCCCGTAAGACTCCAACACCGGCGCGCAGGCGGCGCGGAGACGGGTGTCGCGAGCCAGGCCTTGCTGGAGGCAACCATCGGCGGACAGGCTGTGTCACCGGAGAACTGCAAACTGGATTCCATCCGCGAAGTGCCCGGCGGTTTCGCCGTCCGCTACAGGCTGTCCGGCTCCAACACGGTACTGTGTTGCACGGCGACCATGACGGTGGACACGTCGGACGAAGCCGCCTTCCAACTCGCCCTCACCAACCCTGGCGATGAATTGAAGAATGTGGAATGGCGGTTTCCCGTCATTCGCGGGCTGCGGATCGGGAACGTCGAGGACCTGCAGTGTTTCTTCCCGCAGTATCGAAACGCGCTCGGGCCGGACCAAGGGGCCTATTACAGTTGCGCGGGCGCGGCTTTCCCCATGCAGTTTTTTGATGTGTTCAACCCACGCCTTGGCTGCGGCGTGTGGCTGCGAACCCAGGACCGCAATCACGGCGAACGCCGCCTGTTTCTGGCCAAGCGCGACGAGGGCGCCCAGTTGTATGTCGAGTATCCGGCGCAGGCCACGCGGCTGGCGCCTGGCGGCTCGGTGGTGCTGCCGCGAACGACGCTGGGATTCCATGCCGGCGACTGGCATGAGGCGGCAGAGCGCTATCGTGACTGGCTCGCATCGTGGTATCACCCGGTCAAGGCGCAGGACAAACCGTGGCTGCGCGGAAGCTGGGTCCTGCTGGCCGAGATTGCGGACGGCGTGGACGAGCCGTTCTACAAACTCCCCGCGTGGTACGATGCCGCGACGAAGACCCACCGGTTCCGTGCCATCGCCGATGAGTGGCGGCGGCGGACGGGCCACGCGCCGGACATCCTCCACATGTGGGCGTGGACCTACACGCCGGGCAACATCCAGCGCTGGGGCGAATACGCCGGCGCGGATTACGAGGCGATGGGCGGGCTGCCTGCGTTCCAAAAAGCCATCGCGGACGTCCAGGACAACCTCAGCATCCCGGTCTCGCTCTACATCAACGCTACGCTGTGCGGGCGTGACACGGAACCGGGCAAACGCCTCGGCGAAAACGCCGCCCTGACCTCATCGAACGGCAAGCCATCCATTCCCTACCCCAACACATTCCGCATGTGCCACGGCAACGAACCGTGGATCGAACACATGGAGGCGACCTACCAGCGGCTCCTGCGGGAAACCGGCGCGCGCATCCTGTACGTGGACGAACTGCCCACGCGGCAGGACGTCATCGGCAAATTGGGCCGCTCGTGTTTCAGCACGGCCCACGGCCACCCGGCACCGAGCGCCGTCAACACCACCGACATCGCCTTCATGCGCCGGCTGCGCGCCGCCGTGCCCGCCGCCGTGCCGTTGTACGGCGAGTATCCCGCCTTCGACGACATCGCGCAGTATTTCGACGCGTGCATCCATTATTATTTCATCCCGCGCGCCAACGAACTCTTCTGCCGGGTGTTCGACGCCGGGCACGGCAACGGCGGCGGCCGCGCGGCGCTCAATCTCTACCGGTTCATGTTCCCGAAACTGCTGCACCTCGACCTGCCGCTGGGCACCCACTTCACCTCGTGGCACGAGTTGAAATTCACCTTTTTCAATGGCGAGGCCATCTATGCCTCGATCTGGAACCTGGACGAATCGCGCGGACGCGAGTTCATGGCCCATGCCTGCGATCTGAAAAAGCGTTTCAACGACTGCTTCACCTCCGACGCGCCCGAGATGCTCGTGCCCACGGAACACGCCGAGGTTTATGCCAACCGTTTCCCGGGCCACCGGCGCACGCTCTGGACCCTTTACAACGCCCGGCCCGCCACGTTGCGCGGCCCGATGCTCGTCCTCCCGCACCAGCCCGGTGCGGTGTACCGCGATGAATGGAACGGGCGGGCCCTGACCCCGCAGGTCCGGGACGGCGTGGCCACGCTCTCGTTCGAGATGGATCCGCAATCCATCGGCTGCGTGACCCAAACGTGGTAGCATGCGCGAACTCGAATCATGAACACCCATCCTCTCCTGCGAATACTTCCCCTGGCACTGGCGCTGGCGACTTTTCAGGCCCAGGCGGAACCGCCCGCGAACAAACACTGGAAACTGATTTTCAGCGATGAGTTTGACGGCAACCAACTCGATGAATCGAAGTGGAGCCGGAGCGCGGGCGGCGAGGCGTTCTGCTGGAACGGCGCGAAGGGCCGGATTTCCGAGGATTGCGCGGCGGTGGATGGCCAGGGCCACTTCGTCATCAAGGTCACCCGCGACGCCGACGGCACCTATCGCTTCCACCACGGCATCCAGACCAAGGGGAAGTTCCAGCACACCTACGGCTACTATGAAACCCGTGCGCGATTCTCACGCGAGCCCGGCTGGTGGGGCGCCGTCTGGCTCTACGGGGTCGAGGTCGGGCCCAACCCGTTCAAGATGGGCCAGGAAATCGACATGTTCGAGGATTTCAACAAGCCGAAGAAGAAGAACGACTTCGCCCACAACGTCCATTTCGACGCGCAACTGGAGTCGGCGATGGAAAACAACAAGCGCGTCGGCAAGCTCGACGGCGACATCCTCTACCGCGTCTCGCGCGGCACGAATGTCGTCGTGGATTTCTGGAACGACTTCCATGTCGTCGGCGTGGAATGGACACCGCTCGAATATGTCTTTTACTGCGACGGCAAGGAAACGTTCCGGCTCGATTACCATGAGGTGCCGGTCACCACGCAGCCCATGCACATGCTCATCTCCGGCTGTTTCCGCGACCCCAACCGGGCGAAAGGTTATCAGGGCGACTACGCCGATGCCCACTGGCCCGATCAACTCACGGTGGATTATGTGCGCGCGTATGACGAGGACCTCGGGCGCAGGAAAAAGCCGGCGGTCACACTGCGGCTGGCCCGACCGGTCAACGCCGTGAACCCGGGCGACGACGTCACCTTCCGCGTGACGGCCTCGGGAGGCAGCGGCACGGTCACCAACCTCCTGTTGTTTACCAACGGCCGTATCCGCGCCGAGAAAGCCGGCGTGTCGGCGACGTTCACGTTGCCAGCGAAACAACTCTACGCCGGCGAGAACATCCTGATCGCGATGGCCCGCGACAAGGACGGCCTCGTCGGCCTGTCGAAACCGCTGACGCTGGAGGTGCGCTCCCCGGAGGAGAACGCGAGCACGCCCTATCTCGGCAAGCCGCAGGCGATTCCCGGCCGCCTCATTCCCGGCCATTACGACGAGGGCGGCCAGCGCGTGGCCTACGCCACCTACTTGAAGCGCAACACGTACGGCCACCCGCCCTGGAATCTCAAGTTCCGCCCGGACGAGGGCATCAACGCGCCGAATGAAATAGGTATTGGCGCTTGCCATCGCGGCATGGGGGTCCGGTACACGGTGATTGTCGAACAGGCGGGCCGCTACACGGTGACGCCGTCCGTCGCCCGCGTGGACGGCCAGGGCTTCACTTCCAACAAGGCCGACCGCATTGTCCTCGAACTCGATGGCAAGCCCTTGACGGAGTTCACGTTCGGCACCGATTTCACCACCGGCAAAGCATGGTGGGGCAACTACCAGCCGTTGCCCGCGAAGACGGTGAAGCTTCCCGCCGGCAGCCATGTGTTGCGCGTGAAGTTCGACGCCACGCCGTTCCAGTTCGGCGGGTTGGAATTCGCTCCCGCATCGCCGGCCAAATCTCCCGACAACAAGAAAGCCCCAAAACCATGACAACCCGCTCCTGCGTACTATCGCGCCGTCAGGCGCTCCAATGGGCGGCCGCGTCCACGGCCGCCGCAATCCTGGGTCCGCGGCCGGCCACGGCCGACACCCTGCCCGCCAGACCCACGATGCACGTCTACAATAACTACGGCTGGCTGCGCGGCTTCAGCATCGTGCCATCGTGGGGCGCGCGCATCGAGGAGGCGTGGTGGGCTTATGACGGCCGGCGCATGCGCGAGGAACTCGCCCCCGCGCGACTCATGCACGCCAACTGCATCCGGCTCTGGATTGAGTGCACCGCCTGGATCGCCGACCCCGACAAGGTCACGGCCAGTTTCCTCGACGCCGTGGCTGCCATTGCCGAAGCGGGGATGAAAACGATGCCGTGCCTGTTCAATCGCTGGCACGACACGCGTTACGACTACGGCGGCACCTACCTGGAGAACCTCTACAAGAACTGGGATGTCCAGAAGGACTATGTGCGCGCGCTCGTCAAACCGCTGGCCCACGATGATCGCGTCCTCCTCTGGGATCTTTGCAACGAACCGCAGGGCGGCGCTTCGTGGGCGAAGGAAATGGCCGCCGAGCAGGCCCGGAAGGAACACGACTGGCTGGCCATGGTCGCCAAAACCGTGCGCGACAGCGGGGCGCAACAGCCCATCACCATTGGCACCATGACGGGCGCGAACATCGAGGCCTACGCCGACCTCTGCGATGTCCTGTGCGGCCATCCCTATGCCCATGATCGCGCGGGATTGGAAAAACTCATTGCGAGTTTTCACGCGTTGCGCCAGAAGACCGGGAAACCATTCCTCGTCAATGAGTGCATCCCCGGCGGCGAAGACGACCGCGAACGCGGTGCGCTGGCGAAAATCTACATCGATTTGCTGGGCGAGGCGGGATTTGGCTGGATGGGTTGGGCGTTGCGCGAGGGCAAGGCCATCTCCACCCGCCGCGATCGCGTGGATGCCAACGGCATCCGCCGGTTCGGCTTCCACCCCTTCGCGCTCAAGAGCGGCAAGCTTCGCGACGGCATGGACTGCCTGACGGAGCCGCCCAAACTCCGCGCACCCTGGGAGAAAGCCTGAGGAATTGTCCTGGTCCGTTTTCGCAGCCACCGTGCCGTGGCGTGACGATGACACAATCCATGGGTGTCGATTCCGCGATGTTGCCATCGGATACGCAACACACCGGTTGCCGTTGATGGCGATGAGCCCCTTACGGCGCGGCGTGTTGCACCGGCGGGGCGGGCGGCTTGTCCTGCAACCGTCTCAACGCGTTCTCCAACGTTTGGACGCGCGTCGAGAGCCGCTCGAAGATCTTCCGGGCATCGGGCGGCAGTTGCACGCAATCCTCGCAGTGATGCCGTGTCGCGTGGCTGCCGCGCACCGGGTAGTCGAACTTCCTTCCGCAGGCGCGACAGGTTCGTTGTCGTTTCGGTTCTTCCATCATGCCCCCGCTCAACGTTGTTTCCTTTCCAAATCCCGCACGGCACTGGTAATGCCGCCGTCCATCAGCAACCGACGGTCGCGCGAGCGCGTCTCGCCGATGGCCGTGACGCGGATCGCAGCCTCATCGGTCACCGGGCATTCGTGTTCACAAATGCCGCAGCCGATGCACAACGCCGGGTCCACGTAAGGCCGCCGCAACGTGATCGGCTGGCCGTCGCGCTTGGTGATCGTGACCTCGCGTGAATAGATCGCCTTGGGCGACACGGGGCAGACTTCCTCGCAAACGACGCACGGTATCTCCATGCTCCACGGCAGGCAGCGGCCATGGTCGTAAAACGCCGTGCCCAGTTTCACCGGCCCCTGCTCGGCGGCCTTGCCCACGCCGGTTTTCTCCTCGAGGGTGATCCGCTGGATCGCGCCTGTCGGGCACACCTGGCCGCACAACGTGCAGTTCAACTCGCAATAACCGACCTTCATGTTCAGGACCGGCGTCCAGAGGCCTTCAAGCCCCGCCTCGAAAAACGCCGGCTGCAACACGTTGGTTGGACAGACGCGAATGCACTGGTCGCACTTGATGCAACGCTCCAGGAACTCCTTCTCCTCCACCGAACCCGGCGGGCGGATGACTTTCTTGTCGTAGTTGCGATCCTGCGAACCCGAGGAGCGTCCGAAACCAAAAAACGCCGCGCCCGCCAGCGCGCCGATGAACGCCCGCCGTCCGGGAACCGCCGGGGCCGCCACCTCATGCGCCGGCAGCGGCAGAAACTTGAACGACAAGGCGTCCTCCGGACAGTCCTCGATGCAGTTGAAGCAGACAAAACACTCGCTTTTCCGGAGCTGCGTGTGCGGGTCGGAAGCGCCTTCGCAGTTCTTCAGGCAGAGGTCGCAGTCCACGCATTTGTCCGGGTTGCGCTCGATGCGCCAGAGCGACACCGTCGAGAGCGTGCCGAGAAACGCGCCGAGGGGACAAAGCACGCGGCAGAAAAACCGCGGGATGACCACGTTCATGCCGACGAGGAACAACAACAGGAAGCCAATGAGCCACGCGCCGGCATGAAAGTACTGGCGCACATAGACCGAGGACGGCGCCACGAGGTTCACCGCGGGTGCGATGGCGGTCGTCATCGAACGGTGGAACAAACAGATGGGGTCCAGGAGGCCGATTTGCAGGCTGCCGAAGATGGCCGCCATGATCATCGCCACGAGGATGACGTACTTGAGCTGGTAGAGTTTCCGATACCGGTTCGCCTCGATGCGCTCGCGTTCCTCGGCGCGTCCCTTGCCAAGCAGCCAGCCGATGAAGTGGTGCAAAATGCCGTAGGGGCAGATCCAGTTGCAGAAAATCCGGCCGAGCAGCAGTGTCGGCACCAGCAACACCAGACTCCAGAGCAGGCCCTTGTACACCGTATGCGTCGTGATCGCGGTCGCGGCGGCCACCAGCGGGTCGAGTTCGAGAAACAGCGACACCGGGTACCCTTTCAAATAACGCAGGTCGGTGACGACCACCAGGAACGTGAACAGGCTGAAGAAGAAGATCTGCGAGATGAGGCGCGCCGTGGTGATTTTCACGCCGACACCTCCTTCCAGCGCGTTTCCTTCCAGTTCATGTTGCCGAGGCCGCGGGCGTGCGCCTTGTGAAGGTAGGTCAGCTCGGCCACGTTGCGTTCCATCAAGTGCTCGTAGCCGTAGCTGTCCACGGCGACCATGTCCGTGCCGGCGACAACGCAATTCATCGGCTTCACGTCACTGAGCCGGCCGCCGGTCGGGCCGTTCTTCATCAGGACGTTCATGCCGTCGAGCACCACCAGCGTCGGCTTCATCATCAAGGCGAAATCGGACACGATGCTGTGGATGTGCTGGTGGAACTGGTTGCGCCGGCCGCCCAGCAGGCCGTACCAGTTTTTCATCGTCATGGAGGCGTGGCAGAGGTTGTGGTCCTTGCACGGCGCAACGCCGATGACCTTGGTGGCGCGCTTGAACGGCTCGCGGAAAAACGTCCAATGCCGCAACACTTCGCCGTTGAGTTGCAGCGGCGCAAACGCATTCGACTCCGGGTAAAGCAGTGTCAGGTTGAGGTCGCTGGCGACCTGTTGCAGGCCGCTCTTGAGAAAACAACCGGCGGGACTGTTGATCGGATTGTCGGCAATGAACACCTTCGCCGCGCCGGCTTCGAGCACGAGCCTGGCGACGGCGCGCAACGCCTCCGGATGCGTCGTGGCCGCGAGCGCCGCCGGCCTGTCGAAGGCCACGTTCGGCTTGATCATCACGACGTCGCCTTTTCGAATGAACCGCCCGATGCCACCCAGCGCACCGAGGGCCGCGCGAATGGTCTTGTCGTGGTCCGTGCCGTGCGCAATGGCCATCGTCGGCAGGATTTTGTCCGGCTCGATGGCAAAACTCGGCAGTTGGAGTCCCTTCTCGTTCTGAAATCCCGGCACGAAATGGTTCGGCTGCCAGAGCGCCAATCCTCCGCCGACGCCCCCGGCGACGGCGGAGGCCGCACCTCCGACGCGCAGCAGGAAATCCCGGCGGCTGATGCCACGGTCCTTGCTCATCGGATCTCCCCCCGGAGATATTTCTCCACAAAACGTCGTGCAAGGTCCGCGTCGGTCGCATCGTACACCCCGCCGACCTCGGCCCCGCGGCGATAAACGGCTTTCCAGGTGCCGAAACCCTGTGCCAGAAAGCAATCCGCGCCGTTCACCGGCGGCAACGCCGTCACCTTGCCGCCGAAGCGCCCGCAAAAACCGCGAAACGTCTTCCACGTCGCCTCGGCCTCCGCCGGTTCGCCGACCATCAAGAACAACTGCACCTTCGCACCCTCGAACCGGTAGGCCGCTTGAAAGACGTTTTTCAATGCGGCCTGGCCCAGTGCGTTCTCCGGCACAAAGGAAACACTCTCGGCGATCAATCCGGCCGCCGGCAGGCGTCGCCGCGCGGCCAGACCCGCATCATCGGCGGGCAACGCCCGGGCACGATCCTGCGCCAGCGCGCGGGCCAGGGCCATCGTCGTCGGTTTTGTGTCCGAAGCAATGACCTGCACGTAACACGCGCCCTGCCGGAAAAAGAAACCCATCTCGCCCGCGTAACCGTCCGGCGCGAAATCGAGCGGCTTGCCCTGGGGGTCGCGTTCCAGCGAAAAAATCCCGAACGCGTCGAGCGGCGAGTTCATGCGAAATTCGAACACGTCCACGAAACTGCCGCCGGCGATGCCGAAGGAACGGCAGCGCAATTGCCGGAAATTGAAGCCCAGATAAGCCGGGGCGCGACCATCGATTTTTTCGTACAGGTTGTTCGGCGTGTAGAATTCCGTCGGGGCCATCGGCTTCAGGCCGGCGATCGTCACCTCGATCGGCTCGCCTTTCAATCCAGCCGCGGGACTCTGGCCCTGCGCCTGACCGGTTTCTTCAACCGGTTCTCCTTCCACGGCCTTGGTGGAAGTGGACGGAGGCATGGGTGCTTTGGCCGTCGTCTCCCCCGACCCCGCGTCGGGCGTGCGAACCGTGCCGGTCTTTCCATCCATGGCTGCGGCCGTCGTCTTGAGCGCGTCCACACGCAACATGTAGCGGCTGGCGTCGTAATGCCTGCCCGCCATCCAGACGGCCACCCCGATGACGCCGAGCAGGCAGACGATGCCGGTGCTCAACACGCGCTCGAACCGGGAAACCTGCGTGCGAACGAAAGCCTTGCGGCCGTTCCTGGCCGCTGAAGCTGCACCGCCCGGTATGGCCAACTTGGTCGCCACGGTCCGGTTACGCAAAGCAACGGCGTGCGCGCCCGACAATATCCTCGTAGTCCACGCCGAAGGCACAGTTCTCGCGCAGCGCGGCGAGGTCCACGCCGTTCACGTCGCGCGCCGACGGGGGCAGCGCGTGGTAGAAGTCGCGCGCGTCGAGGTTGCCGTCCTGTTCGTAATAGGTCACGAACCGGGCGATATCCTGGAACGCGAACGCGGTTTGGGCGGCCACCGCATCGCACGACGGGCAGCCGGGGCACATCGTCCGTCGATGCGCCAGAATCGTTTGACGGAGCAATTCCTTGTGGGCCATTTTCAGCGGCGTCTTGTACGTGCGCGCGGCGGTGGTGTTGCACTCGATCTGGTCCACGTTGTTGAGCATGGAACAGACGGACGCGATGCGGGAATCACTCCAGCACGCGTGCAACACCGCCTGATAGGTGTTGAGTCCGAGCTTGTCGAACGTCGGAATGCGCTTCGGCACATCGCCTAGGTTGCGCATGGTTTTCATGGCCACCAAGCCGATCCCCACCTTGTGACACGCGTCGAGCGCCCGGTCGAGCGGGTCGCCGGGCTGGAAGAACGGCGTGTAACGCAGCATGATGGCGTCCACGAACTTCCCCTCGGCGGCGGCGTTGAGGTAGTCCACCAGCCGCGGGTCGTGGCACGTGAAGCCGACCATCTTGCATTTGCCGGAACTTTTCAGTTTGTCGGCCACGCGCTTGAAGCGATCGCTCTTGGGCCATGTCAGCGAGTCGTCACCGTATTCGCGCGGGTTGATGCCGTGGATGTAAAAGATATCCACGTAGGTTGTGCCCAGCCGTTCGAGACGGCGGTCGATCATCTCCAGAAGCTGCTCCGGGCCTCCACGCGGATGGTCCTTCGTGGCAATGAACACCTCCTTGCGCTTCTCCGGATGCTTGCGCAGCCAGTCGCCAATAAACGTCTCGCTCTTGCCCTTGACGTAACAGTCGGCGTTGTCGAAATAGCGGATTCCCAGGCTCCAGGCGATGTCGAGAAACTCCGCGCTCAGGCAGGTCATCATGCCCCCGATGTTGAGCATGGTGACATCCGGGCCGTGGTCGCCCAATTTGCGTCTGGGGAGTTCCCCGGCCGCCGCCGCGGCGGCAGGGGCCGCGTGCGTCTCCAGCACCGGGGATGCGGCGAGCGCGATGGGCATGCCAAGGGTGGTCTTGATGAAACTACGCCGTGAGGTCAATGGCTTTGTTTTCATGGTGCAAACAGGTGGCGGAACCTAGCACCGCCTTTCTCTTTCGCAAGTGGTGCGCCGCAAGAACACAGTGGTGTCTGGAACGATCCACGCCGAAACGCGTTCTTGTATCGATTCGCGGTTTGCGCTACGAAACACCCTGCCAACCATCATGAAAACCACCCGACGCCAGTTCATCCGCACCGCCGCTTCAACGGTCACCCTTTTCAACGTCGTCCCCCGCCATGTGCTCGGCGGACCCCGGTTTGTTCCGCCAAGTGAAAAGATCAACATCGCCCTCGTGGGCGCGGGCGGCCAGGGGCGCAGCAATCTTCGCGCCCTGTTCCACGAGGACGACGCGCAGTTCATTGCCATCGCCGATCCCGCCGAGCAATGGGATCTCGACCCGTTCTACTACCGCGGGCTCGGCGGTCGCCAACCGGTGCGCGCCGAGATCGAGAAGCATTACGGCGAGAAGACGCCCAACTTCCGCTGCGCTGAATACGAGGATTTCCGCGTGATGCTGGAGAAGGAGAAATCGCTGGATGCGATCCTCTGCGCCACGCCCGATCATCTGCACGCGTACGTCTCGATCGCGGCGATGCGCGCCGGCAAGCATGTCTATTGCGAGAAACCGCTGACCCACAACCTCTGGGAGGCGCGGCAGGTGGCGAAGGTGGCCAAGGAGACGGGCGTGGCCACGCAGATGGGAAACCCCGGTCATTCGCGCGTCGGGATCCGCCTGACGTGCGAGTGGATCTGGGACGGCGCGATCGGCCCGGTGCGCGAGGTGCATGCGTGGGTCGGGGCCAACCGCTGGAACAAGCAGCTCACGGGCCGTCCCACCGGAACCCTGCCGGTTCCTGCCGGCCTGAACTGGGACCTCTGGGTCGGTCCGCGCGAACCGCGACCGTGGCACCCCGCCTACGCGCCGGTCACGTGGCGCGATTTCTGGGTGTTCGGCAACGGTGCGCTGGGCGATTTCGGCTGCCACGACCTGGACGCCGCCTGCTGGGCACTCGACCTGCACGAACCCATCAGCGTCGAAGCGTGCCCGGCCGGGAACATGGACGAGGAAATCGCGCCGCACGGCCAGATTTGCTACTACCACTTTGGCGCGCGCGGCGACAAACCACCCGTGAAGGTCGTGTGGTATGACGGCGGGCTGAAGCCCGCCTGCCCGGAGGAAATGGGCGAAGGCCAAGCATTGCCCAGCCGCGGCGCGCTGTTTGTCGGCGACAAGGGCCTGATGCTCTGCGAAGGCGCGGGTGGCCAGCCGCGGCTGCTGCCGCTGGACAAAATGCGCGCGTACAAGAAGCCCGCGGCAAGCCTGCCCCGCTCGAAAGGCCATCATCGCGACTGGCTCGACGCCATCAAGGGTGGCACGGCGGCCAGCGCCAACTTCGAATACGGCGCGCGGCTCACCGAGCTGACGTTGTTGGGCACGGCCTCCCTGCGCACCGGGCGCAAACTCTATTGGGACGCCGCGCAAATGAAGGCGCGGGGCGTACCCGCCGCCGAGGCCGTTTTCAAAGGCACGTACCGCAAGGGTTGGGAAATCGCGTAAGGCCGTGGCCTCGCCGGGTTCGGCCTGACGGAGTCGGGTCGAACCGGCGGCGCCCCCTCTTCCGTCAGGGTGTCTGTCGCCGGGGCACGGCTTTCAAAAACGTCACCGGCAGCAGGGGCGCGCCCTTCTTGGGCTCCACCAGCCAGTAGGCCTCGGCCTCGCGCACACCGCATTCGTCTCCCCGGCGGTGATGCATGGCCTCATGCAGTTTCCAGACATCCTCGATGTGCTGGCTGACATGGCATTCCAACGCCTGCTTCTTCAGGTCGCGCACACCGCCGATGTCCAGATACAGTTCCGGACGGAAACCGATGGACTGCATGTCCGTCTCCACCTCGAAGAAATAGAGGTTCCAACCGCCCGACCGCTTGTAACATTGCCAGACGAGCGAACTGACCGCGTGATGGTTGGGATGCGTGTCCAGCGGCCAATGTGCAACCACCACATCGGGCTTCACCTCGTCCAGCCACGTCCGCACCGCCTCGATCGTGGCCGCGTCGGCGACCAACTTCTCGTGTGCGTAGTCGAAAAACCTCGGCGTCGCGTGGAGTTGCTGGCACGCCGCGACGGTTTCGCGCCGGCGCACCACCGCCTCCGGCTCGCCGCCGATCCTGCGGTCGCCGCGGAAACACGTGGCGTAGGCGCAGATCACCTCGTGTCCCGCCTGCGTCAACAACGCGATCAATCCCCCGCAACCCGACTCGGGGTCATCCGGATGCGCGCCAAAGACCACCACTTTCACATGCGATGATTTCCCCGGGGCGTTCTCTCCTGCCGACGAGACGTGCCTGTCCGTCATCCACAGGCAGGAGGCGACGACGAGAATGAGTTGCGCCAGGAACCGGGAGGACCGTTTCATAATGCCGGCGATTTTAACAAGCCGCCCGGCGCTTCTCAAGAACCGGACAGCCACGGCGGCTTCGCCGGTGTTTGATGACTGAATCACACCATAGTGCGGTTGACTTTCACCGACGGCCAGCCTTAGAAACAGGCATCATTTCCACTTTCGACGAGTCACGGCACGCGAGCACGACATGAAACACTTTTCGCTCATCCTGGTCCCCGCCTGTTTCGGTTTGATTCTCCATTCGACCGGATGTTCATCGGTTTCACCGGCGGTCCGCCGGCCGATTCCGCCCGGCGCGGCGGCCCTGGGCTTCACCAAGTGCGTGATCCAGGAGACGCCCACGGCCGCCGACATCGCCCCGGGTCGAAACGGCAACTGCAAATGGTTCAGCGGCCAGTGGTATTCCAAGACACAGCCGCCCCTTGATCTCTACGAAACCCGGGACGGGGTGCTGGCGCTGAAGCTGGGCGGTAATCTCGTCAGTGCACCGCTCGATTTTTCCCAGGGCCGATTGCCGCTGCTGCCGGGCGCGGACGGTTTCTATGTGGAGTTTGACGTGCGGCTGTCCGACAACGATCCGGACCACTGGCCCGCGGTCTGGCTGATGCCCGCCGAACACGACGGCAGCCACGACCACTACGAGGGCGATCCCAAGGGCTTTGAACGGTTCATGGAACTCGACGTGGACGAAGGCGGGTTCGGGCCGGGCCTGACGGGAACCGTCCACAGCACCGAAGGCGTCTGGCCGAAGTGGAAACACCTCCAGAATCCCAACAACGTCTCCCGCGTGCCGCTCGACCGCCCCCGGACGCATACATTCGGCGCAAGCTATGATCCCACACAACAGAAAGTGACGTGGTGGGTGGATGGTGTGGAACAGATGAACGCCACGGCCCCCTACGTCCCGGCCATCGCCGCCCGGCAGCATTTCTATCTGATCCTCTCGGGGCAAAGTCACAAGGAGAAGAAACCCCACATGACGTTCATCCACGGCGTACGCGCCTACGTCCCGCCGGCATCCCCGCTGCCGGCCATGCAGCCATAGGACACATCGAGACATCCCCCATGAAAACAATCCACGCACTCAATCTCTGCAGCATCCTGATCCTGGCAGCTGGCGTCCCGGCCGAAGCCGCCACGCCTCCCGCCGCCAACCCCGTGGCCGTCGCCGAAGTCCAGTCCGGCAAACGCAAGGAGGCCCGCGCGTCGTGGTGGGGATTCGACCCCACCGATTCGACCGCCGCGTTGCAGGCGGCCATCCAATCCGGCGCGCGGACACTCATCGTGGAAAACATGGGCGCGCCATGGGTCACGGACAAGCTCCAGCTCGCGAGCAACCAGGAAATTGTCTTTGAAAAAGGCGTCGTCGTCCAGGCCCGGCGCGGCGCGTTCAAGGGAACCAGCGACTCGCTCTTCACCGCATCATCGAAAACCAACATTACCCTGACCGGGCGCGGCGCGACGTTGAAAATGTGGAAGCAGGATTACGACGACAAGGCCCAGTACAAACACGCCGAATGGCGGCATGTGCTCAATTTTCACAGTTGCGCGCGTGTCCGCGTCACCGGGCTGACGCTGGCGGACAGCGGCGGCGACGGCATCTATCTCGGCGTGGCGCGGAAGGGCGTACCCTGCTCCGACGTGGTCATCCGGGATGTCATTTGTGACAACAATTACCGCCAGGGCATCAGCGTCATCAGCGCGCGCAACCTGCTCATCGAGAACTGCGTTCTCAAAAACACATGGGGCGCGGCGCCGGAGGCGGGCATTGATTTCGAGCCGAACCACGAGTCGGAGGAACTCTCCAACTGCGTCATGCGAAACTGCGTCTCCGAAGACAACCGAGGAGACGCCTACACGTTCTACCTGCGGCCGCTGCGCGCCGCGTCGAAACCCATTTCCTGCCGGATTGAGAACTGCCGCTCGACCGGCTGCCGGCGGTCGGCCTGTTTCGTCACCGCCAACGACGGCGACACCGCCGGCGTCAAAGGCACGATGGATTTCATCCAGTGCCGGTTTGTGTCCGCGCAGCAGAGCGGCCTTGTCGTGGGCGACAAGCCGGCCAGCGGCGCGCGGGTGAGTTTCGTGAACTGCGAGGTCATCAACGCCGCCACGAACCAGCCGGCCATGGCGCCGATTTCCCTGTCGAGCAATTCGGCCGCGACGGAAGACCTGGGCAATATCCGCTTCGTCAATTGCACGGTCACCGACCCACTCAACCGGCTGCCCATGTCCTATCACGACATGTCCGGCGGCGCGGGATTGCGCGATCTCACCGGCACGATTCTGGTAAAACACGACGGCAAAACCACGAAGCACACCCTCACGCCGAAGTTGATCGCCGAATGGATGCCGCACCGCAGTTTCAAGCAGATCACGAAATTCGCCACCAAGGACGTCCGCTTTGAACCGGTGAAGGCGGATTTCGCGCCGGACGCCAGCCGGCGTTGCACGGCCCGCCAGCGCGAACTGTCGGAATGGCTGATCTTGGCCGAGGCCGGCCAGACGGCAACGTTCACCGTCCTCATCCGTCCCGTCGGCAAGGGCACGCCCCGCCCTGCGCCCGTGACACTCATCGCGCCCTCCGGCCAGCTCACGAAGCTGAAGGATGCGGACGGCAGCGGTGAAACCTCCTACAGTTTTCTGGCCGCGGAAACGGGCGCACACAAGATCGTGTGCGAGCCGCACAACTGGACCGCAACCGTGAATTCCGCCTCGCACCGTGTCTGCATTTACTCTTCGAGCGGGTCCATTCATTTTCTCAGCACCACCGGCGAGTTTTTCTTCTGGGTCCCGGCCGGGACGAAGGAATTCGCCGTGAAAGTGGCGGGCGACAACTCCGGCGAGCGCATCAAGGCCGCGTTGCGCGACCCGGAGGGCCGCGTCGTCGAGGAGAAGGACAGCATCGCCGAGGCCCACCAGTTCGGTGCCAAACCGAAGAACGAATCCGGCGGCGAGGTCTGGAGCCTGCGCCTCGACAA
>CAZAAF010000007.1:0-10492 GCA_964482575.1 uncultured Verrucomicrobiota bacterium
GTTGGAACGGCTGATTGTGTACCTCGGCGACTATGCCGTCGAAAACCTTGCCGCCGCCGGCATCCGGCTCGAGCAGGACCTGCCGGAAAAGGTGCCCGCCGTGCCGGTCTCGTCCGAGGTGCGCCACAACCTGCTGCTGGCCGCGAAGGAGGCGTTGAACAATGCCGTCAAGCACGCCGCCGCCAGGGACATCCAGTTGGGCATTGCGGTGGAACCGGCCTCGGTGCGAATCCGGATTGCCGACAACGGCCGCGGCTTCGATCCGGCGGCGCGCGCCAACGGCCAGGGGCTGGCCAACATGCGCGAGCGCCTGGCCGCTGCGGGAGGGAGTTGCCAGATCGAGAGTACACCCGGCCAGGGAACCAGCGTGCAATTCACACTGCCGCTCAAACGCGTCTGACCCATCGGCCAATTACCAGGTCCCCATTACCAAATCACCTGTCACCCCTCACCCTCCCATGCTCATCACCATTGCCATAGTCGAAGATGACAAGAACCTGCGGGAAGACCTCGCCGATCTTCTGTCGAGCCGGAAAGGGTGCCGCTGCATCGGCGCGTTTCCAACGGCCGAGGAGGCGCTGGCGGCGCTGCCGGCGAAAAAGCCCGATGTCGTCGTCATGGACATCCACCTGCCGAAGATGTCCGGCATCGACTGCACGCGGGAACTGAAGAGTCGCCTGCCGGAGACCGAGGTGGTCATGCTCACGATGTTCGACGACGCGAAACTGATTTTCGCGGCGTTGCGCGCGGGCGCGAGCGGCTACCTGCTCAAACGCGCCGCGCCCACCGAACTGCTGGCCGCCATCGAGCAGGTCCGCGCCGGCGGCTCGCCGATGTCGCCCGAAATCGCGCGGCAGGTGGTGCATTTCTTCCAGGCGGAGAAACCGGCGCCGGCCGGGGACGAGGGGCTTTCCGAGCGCGAGCGTGAGTTGCTCTCGCAGCTGGCGCGCGGCCAGCAGTACAAGGAGATCGCCGACAAGCTCGGCATCAGCACCGACACCGTCCGCAGCCACATCCGCCGCATCTACCGCAAACTCCATGTCCACACCCGCACGGAGGCGGCGGTGAAGTTTCTGGGAAAGTGACCGCGGCCGCGGGACGGGCGGCGGTTCTTAGAAGAGCAGTCCCTGTTTCCCGTCCGGGAAACGGGCGGCGTCGAACCCGGGATGCGCGGCGGCGGGCCGTGGGGAGGTGTGATGTTCGCGGAGTTTGGCAATCTCCAGGTTGGCGAGATGGTCGCACCGTTCATTGTCCGGATGACCGGCGTGGCCTTTGATCCACTTCCAGGTAATGCGGTGGGGCGCGGCCAGTTGATCGAGCTGGCGCCAGAGGTCTTCGTTTTTCACAGGTTGCCGGCTGACAGTGCGCCAGCCCCGTGCCTTCCAGAGCCGCACCCATTGGGTGACGCCTTTGCGGAGATATTCGGAATCGGTGAAAATCTCCATTTCGCCAGGTTCCGTGATGGCGGCAAGGGCCGCAATGGCGGCCTGGAGTTCCATGCGATTGTTGGTGGTGGCGGGGTCGCCGCCGGCGATCTCGCGAGCGGGCCCGTCACCGCGCAGGACGGCCGCCCAGCCGCCGGGGCCGGGATTGCCTTTGCACGCGCCATCGGTGTGAATCACAAAATGCTTCATAAAGTCGACTCGATTTCCATGATCGTTCTGGAAAAAGAGCCGGCATCCTGCATGGTCGTCGTCGGCGATGCAAAGACAGAATGCGCGACGAATGCGGAAAATCCTCCGTCGGGATGCGGCGTGACCCATCCGCCATGGATCCGCCGTCCATGGCCTGCGGTTTTGCATCGCCTCGGCGCTGGATTCCCGGCATTCTGGGTTCCACAGGCTCACGACCATGAAACAGAACCTTCGCGCCCTGATTCCCCTGGCTGCGTTCCTCCTCGCCGCGCCGTTGCATGCGGTCGACCCGCTGCCTCCGGGCAACCCCGAAACTTCCGGCGGATGGCAGAAGTACGAAGGCAATCCCGTCATGGGCGGTCAATACGGGACCTGTTTCGATGTGGCGGTGTTGAAGGACGGCGGCGTTTACCGGATGTGGCTCTCCTGGCGTCCGAAAAAAAGCGTCGCGCTCGTCGAGAGCAAGGACGGCATTCATTGGAGCGAACCGCCCCGCATCGTGCTCGGCCCGCGGCCGGAGACCGGTTGGGAGAACGACATCAACCGGCCTGTTGTGGTGAAGCGCGGCGACGGTTATCACCTGTGGTACACCGGCCAGACGAAAACCCATTCGCGGATCGGGTATGCAACCAGCCCCGACGGCGTGACGTGGAAACGGATGAGCGACGCGCCGGTGCTCTCACCGGACAAACCCTGGGAGAAAGTGGCGGTGATGTGCCCGCATGTCCTTTGGGATGAGCCGGCGAAACAATTCCGGATGTGGTACTCGGGCGGCGAGCAGTTTGAGCCGGACGCCATCGGTTATGCGACGAGCACGGACGGGGTGACGTGGTCGAAGCACGAGGCCAACCCGGTTTTCAAATTCGACCCGGCCCGCGAGTGGGAGCAGCACAAGGTCACGGCCTGCCAGGTTGAACATCGCGGCGACTGGTACTGGATGTTTTACATCGGATTCCGCGATGTGCACCACGCGCAGATCGGCATCGCCCGTTCACGGGACGGCATCACAAACTGGCAGCGGCATCCGGCCAACCCGATCATCCGGCCGGGACTCGACAAGTGGGACCACGACGCGTGCTACAAGCCCTTTGCCATCTTCGACGGGAAGCGATGGCTGCTCTGGTACAACGGCCGGCACAGCCGGCTGGAACAGATAGGCGTCGTGTTCCACGACGGCGAGGACCTGGGATTCCCGAAATGAGGATGCGCGGCGCGGGATGCGCCGTCACACCCCGAGCTGTTTCCGGATCTCCTGCCACTTCGTCATCGAGCGTTTCAGATGGTCTTCGGACGGGCCCTTGAGGCTGTAGCACTGGAGGCCGATGGGGCCGTTGTAGCCGGCCTTCTTCACCGCGGCCAGCCAGCCGGCCACGTCGAAATCGCCGTCCGCCAGCGACACGATGGCGTTCTTGTTCTTCGTGTCGAGACCGTTGATGGAGACCAGCTTCAGGTACGGCGCGGCTTCGGCCAGCAAGGCGTCCAGCGGTTTCAGTTCCGGCACCCATTTCCAGTGGACGAGGTTGAGGTTCGTGCCAACCGTCTTCAGCCCGACCTGTTGCGCCAGCCGCACGCCGTCCTCGACGCGCTCGGTCCAGAAACCCTTGTGCGGATAAATCGAAATCACCGGCCCGGTGTCGCCGCACCATTCGGCGATGCGCCGGAGGATGTCGAGGGCTTTCGCGTCGGCGGCCGGATCGGATGGCTTGAATTGTTTGGAAAGGAATCCGATCTCGATCCGGGCGCGGCGGCCCTTGAGCAACTCGATGGCGTCGCACAGTTTCGGGTCCAGCGCGTCCTCCACCTTGGGTGTCCAATACAGCGATGCGAACTCCAGCCCTTCCTTGTCGAGCGCCTCCAGCACCTGCGGCAGCCGGTGCAGGGTGTAGTGATCGGTCATGCCGGCGTAGCCGAGCTTCTTCAACAAGGCCGCTTTCGCGCTGAGTTCCGGCACGTCCGGCCCGTTCAAGCCGTTGTCGAACGAGTAGAGCGCCCATGGCGCGATCTCGCGGAACCGGGGTTGTCCATCCGCCGCGCCCGTGGCTCGCGGCAACACCGTGGCGCCTGCCATCGTGACCGCCGTTGCCATCCATTCCCGCCGTGTCATCGCGTTCATCATCCAGTGTCTCCTCGTTGAAAACCGGAGGATTTCTAGTGGCCAGGGTGGCGAACCGCAAGGCATTTGTCAGCCATCCTGCCGCGAATATTGCCCTGAGACGCGATTCCGGTTACAAGAACGGACACTATCGCATGAACTCGAAACTGACTCGCCGACAACTTCTCCATCGCACCGGCGTCCTGCTCGGTGCGGCGGCCGCAACGCCCTCGCACGCCGCGACCGGTCCCGCCGCGCCGGTGTGTCACCGGTTCCGCTTCTCGCTGAACACGGGGACGATTCTCGGCCAGAAGCTTGGCATCGTTGAACAGATCGAAGTCGCCGGCAAGGCCGGGTACGAAGGCATCGAGCCGTGGGTGCGCGACATCACAAAGTTCACCGAGTCGGGCGGTTCGCTGAAGGAGTTGCGCCAGCGATGCCGCGACCTCGGCCTGCGGGTGGTGGACGGCATCGGGTTCCCGCAGTGGATCGTGGACGACGACGCGCAACGTGCCAAGGGCGTCGAGCAGTTCAAACGCGACATGGATATCATTGCGCAGATCGGCGGCACGTACATCGCCGCGCCGCCCTCCGGCGCCAACCGCGGGGCGAAGATCGATCTCGACCGCGCCGCGGAGCGCTACCGGGTCATCCTCGACATGGGCCGGCAGGTCGGCGTCGTGCCGCAACTGGAAGTCTGGGGGTCTTCGACCAACCTGAACCATGCGGCGGATGCCGCCTATGTCGCCGCGAAGGCCGGCCATCCGGACGCGTGCGTCCTGCTGGACGCGTTCCACATGTACAAGGGCGGCGTGGAACCGGCGGCGCTGCGGCTGTTCGGGCGGCAGGCGATCCATTGTTTCCACATGAACGACTATCCCGCCGATCCGCCGCGCGACACGATCAAGGACGCGCACCGCATCTGGCCGGGCGACGGCATCGCGCCGTTGAAACAAATCCTCGCGAATCTGGCGGCCAACCACGACGAGGTGATGCTGTCGATCGAGGTGTTCAATGCCGACTATTGGAAAATGCCCGCGCTCGATGCCGTGAAGACCGGTCTGGCGAAGATGAAAGCCGTGGCGCAGGCGGCGGGCTAGAACAGCAGCTTGGCGCCAATCAGGATGAGAATGACGGCGCCGATCTGCTCCATGCGCTTGCCGAACATGCCGCGCAGGCGGTTGCCGAGGTAAACGCCCAGCAGCGACAGCGCCGCCGTCACCACCCCGATCACCACGCTCGGATACCAGATCCGCTGGCCAATCATCGCGAGGCTCAGCCCCACGGCCAGCGCATCCAGGCTCGTCGCCACGCAGAGCGTCACCAACCGCAACCCGCGCGTGGGATCGCCGGGCGGCTCATCCGGCTCGCGCTGGAACGATTCGTAGAGCATGTGGAAGCCGACAAACTCCAGCAGTCCGAACGCGACCCAGCGGTCGTACCCGGCCATGTACTGTTGAAGTCGCGAGCCCAGATACCAGCCGATGACCGGCATCAGGAACTGGAACAGCCCGAAGTGAAAACTGATCCGCACGGCCGGGCGCACGCGCTGTCCGTGGCCGGTCGTTCCTGCGCCCAGCGCCACGGCAAACGCGTCCATCGCGAGTCCGACCGCGATCAGGAGTATTTCGAAGAGATTCATCGCATGTTTGGCACGGGCAACAACTTATCCCATAGGATTGTGTGGAACCAGCGCCGATGCCGTCAATTTGGGAGTTTGTAGCTGTACACGTGCGAGCCGCTGGCGAAGTACAGACGGCCGTCGAGATGGTCGCCGCCGGCACTGATGGGCACGGGCGGTTTGGCGAGCAGGGTGATCTTGAACGTGTCGGGATTGAGTTCGGCGATGGCGCGCGCGAACAGGATGAAGAACCGGCCCTTGCCGTCGGTGACAAACACACGCGGTCCCTGGTGAGAAACCGTCGGGCCGAACACAGCGAACGTGTCTTCCTCGTGAACGACCTGGCGTGTGGCGGGATTGAAGACAAAGAACCGCCGTTGATCCGCGAAGCCGAAGACGCATCCTTTCGGACCGGGGCAGAGGTCGGTGTAGTTTTGCACCCCGGGAAACACGGCGGCATGCCAGTCCACCTTCTTTGTCGCCAGGTCCATGAGGTAAAGTTCCGCCTCGGTGGCCTTCTTTTCGCCACCGGTGCCGGCGGCGGTCGTCGTGCCGCCGAGCAGTTGACCGCCGGGCAACGCTGCCAGGCTCAGGGTCGAGTGTTGCGGCAGGATGTCGGTATGTTCGAGCAGCGTCCGGGCGCCGGTCCGGCGGTCCCAGAAAAGCAGGCCGCCACCCATGTAGCCATAGCCGGGCGTGCCGGCGAGCACCAGCGTGTGGCCGTCGGGATGCGCGAGCAGTTTATGCGGGCGGTTGATGGTGGGGTGGCAATCGGTCAGGAACAACGGATTGCAATTAGCGCGACCTTTCACGGTGTCGGCCCACGGGCGTGACGGGTACCACTCGAGCAGGAAACCGTGGCCGTAGCCGCCGAGGAAAAACCGGTCGCCTTGTCGCGCCACGGTGTTGAACTGGCCATAGCCGGCCTGATTGACCCACTGGTCGCGCGGCGGGTTGAAACTGAAGAAGCGCATCGGAAATGCCGTGCCACCGCAAATCGTGCCATCGGGCGCGACGGCCACGCCCATAATCACCGCGCCCTCACTGGAGTAATCGAATCGGACCGTTTTGGTTTGTTTCGTCTTCGGATCGGCAACGGTCAGGACGCGCCCGACGGTGTCGCAGCGCACGAGTTTCCTGCCGTCGGGAAAATCGCGGTGCACCAGACTCTGGCTTCCGGCGATGATCGGCTTTGGCTTGGCGGTATGCTTGCCGACCTTGCGCGCTTCACCTTTGTGGAATTCAATCCAGCCGTCGTTCCCGTTGCCAGGCGCACAGCCATAGACTTTGCCGTCCTGGTCGCGTTGGAGCGGGGCGTAGCCCTTGACACGCTCGCTTGCCGCGAAAAACGGCGTTGCCCGGGCGGTGGGCGGGTCGAAGATGAGAATCTGGGCGGCCGCGCTGCCCAGGCTGACATAGACCCAGCCCGCGTCATCGGTTGCCACCTGACGGGGATACTGCGCCCAGTTCTCCTTGTTCACGTAGCCGCAATCCTTGAGTTCGCGCGTCTTGGGATTGAATGAGACCAGCCCGCAGTTCGGGTATGTGGCCGACCAGATCGTGCCATCGTCGGCTTCCGTCATGCTCATCGCCATCTGGGGTTTGGTTTTCCCGAAGAACGTGAAGGCGCGTTTGACGGGATCGAACTCCGAGAAGTGGCTGCCGAAATGGGTGTAGTATTTTCCCGTGCCCGACAGGATTGAGGCAAAGGGCCCGTCACCGCCCCAGGGGTACGGCGTGGGGAACTCCGTGCTCTTGCCCGTGTCCGCGTCCACCATCAGCAGCGCGTACGCGCCGCGGTGATCGTACAGCCACACCAGCACCGCATTGCGGCCGTCGCCATCCGCCACCGCCACCACGCCGCGGTCATTGCTCACGGGCGTGGCGACCCCGTGGTCGCTGAAACCGTGGCCAAGGTCCTTGGTCGCGGCGACAAGGGGCATCGCCGTTGCCGACAGGAGCAACCACATCAGGGCAGCCCGCCGCAACGCCTGTTTCCACCCACCACGGTGGAGGACGGCGTGGGATGCGATACCAGAGCCGCTGGATGTTACACGTCGCACAACCGAATCGCCTCACGCAGGCTCTGGAGCGGGTCGCGTGTCGGGATGAACTCCTGCCCGACGTAGCCGGTGTAGCCGGCGTCGAGCAACGCCTGCATGATGGGCGGGAAGTTCACTTCCTGCCGGGCGTCCAGTTCATTGCGGCCGGGAACGCCCGCCACGTGAACGTGGCCGATGAATTCCTTGATCTGCCCGATGCGCCGGATGACGTCTCCGTCCATGATCTGGACGTGATACACGTCGAACAACAGCTTCAACCGCGGCGAGCCGACCTTGCGGATGATATCGATGCAATAATCCACATGGTTGCCCTGATACCCGGGATGACCCTTCATCGGGTGATCGGTCGCGCGGGTGTTCAGCATCTCCATGCAGAGCGTGACGTTCTTCTTCTCCGCATGGCGGACGATCTTCTTGAGGCCCTCGACGCAATTCTTCGCGCCGCGTTCCAGGGAGATGCGGGGGCTTTTGGGGTCGTGCGGGTTCTTCAGGTCGAACCCGGTGAAGCAGATGGCATTCGGGTACCCATAAGCGGCGGCGCCATCAATCGTTTCCTCGGTGACCTTCATCAGGCGCGGCCAGTTGTCGGGATTGTTGAAGCCGAACACAAACGGCGGATCGGGATTCATGTTAATCTGCGCGATGGCGTTGGTCAGGCCGTACTGCTTGAGCACGGGATAATGCTTCGAGTCCACCAGTTCGACGCTGGTGACGCCGAGCTGTTTGGCGATCTGGCACATCTTCTCGATGCCCCACTTCTCGCCGGCCGTCTCGAAGCACCAATGGACGATGGATTGCTTGACGCGGCCCTTGGTGACGGCGGGCGCGGTGTCGGCGGCCGGGGCGGGCGTGGCTTTTGCCAGCGCGCCCGCGGCGGCGAGACCGGCGCTGTGTTTCAACATTTGACGTCGGGTGATGTGCGAGGAGGATGGTTTGCTCATGGATGGTCGTAAATCGTCTTGTTGTTGATTCCGCAATTACGGGCGCGCAATCTAGAACGGAACCCGCCCGCAAACAAGGCTCTTTCCCTGAAAAACGAAAGTGGACCGGAAACCCGTTACAAGCGGCTCCCGTGTCCACTTTCGCTTCAGCATCCGTTCGGGGGTCTGAGGTTCAGCCCACGAGCTTGGCGTATCGCTCCGAGACGAAATCCCAGTGAATCACGTTGAAGAACGCGGCGACGTAATCGGGCCGGCGGTTCTGGTACTTGAGGTAGTACGCATGCTCCCACACATCCAGGGTGAGCAGCGGCGTGCGGCCGTGCGACAGCGGGGTGTCCTGGTTGGGGGTCTGCTCGATGGCGAGTTCCCTGTCCTTGAGCGTGAGCCAGGCCCATCCGCTGCCGAACTGGGTCGTGGCCGCCTTGGCGAACTCCGCCTTGAAGCCGTCGTAACCGCCCCACTTCTTGTCGATGGCCTTGGCCAGTTCGCCGACGGGCCGGCCACCGTCGTTTTTCTTGAGGCACTGCCAGAAGAACGTGTGGTTGGCGTGACCACCGCCGTTGTTCTGCACGGCCTTGCGGATGGTCTCGGGCACGGACGCCAGGTCGCGGAGGAGGTCCTCCACCTTTTTGGCCGCCAGATCGGCGTGACCCGCCACGGCCTTGTTCAGGTTGTTGACGTAGGTCTGGTGGTGCTTGTCGTGGTGAATCTCCATCGTCCGCGCGTCAATGTGCGGCTCGAGCGCGTCAAACGCATACGGCAGCGGGGAGAGCTTGAATGGTCCGGTGGGCGCGGCCTCGGCGGCGGCGGCGGTGTTGCGCAGCAACCACGGGGCGGTGGCGGCGGCGGTGAGGAGTGCGCTCTTTTTCAGTACGTCCCGACGTGTCATCATGATTTGTTGTCTCCGGTTCCCTGTTTCAGTTTTCTGGAATGCCGGAACGTACAACAGAAATGCCAACGCGCAAGTGGGAGACCGCCTGCGCGGCGGCTACGGCCGGCCGGGGAGGAGGTCGACGATGGCGAAAAAGGCGGGTTTGGGCTGGAATTGGCGGTCGAAGATCAACCCGTAGTCGGTCCGTCTCCACGGCCAGTAATTGAGCCAGCTCCGCCCGTCCTGGAGGCCCCAGAACGTCACGCGCTCCACGGCGTCGGCGTGTTTGAGCAGCAGCCGGAACAACCGGGCATATTGCTCCGCCTGCCGCTGGAGCACCTCGGCAGGGCAGCCGGCGGCGTAGGGATCGTGCTTCCGCAATTCCTCCCGGTGCTTGTTGCCGTCCGCCCACCACTGGCCGCGATGCACCACGCCGAGGTCCAGCTCCGTGATCGCCACCTTCACGCCCAACCGGCTCACGGCTTCGATCGTCTCCTCCAGGTCACGGAAGGGAATGCCGTCCAGTTCCCAATGCCCCTGAATGCCAACAATATGATCGGCGCGCCGTGGGCCTTGAACTCGCGCAACAACCGGAGCAGCTTCGGACGTTTTTCCGGCGTCTCGATCTCATAGTCATTATAGATCAGCTTGGCCTGTGGATCGGCTTCGTGGGCGAAACGGAACGCCTGCTCCACGACATCGTCCCCGACCACCGACTGCCATTTCGAGGGACGCAGGAATTCGTCACCCTCGGAGAGCGCCTCGTTGGCCACATCCCAGCAGGCGATCCGGCCGCGATAGCGGCCGGCCACGGCGCGGGCATGGTCACGCATCCGTTGCAGGACCCGTTCACGGCTCGCAGGCTGGTCGCCATCCTTGAAGAACCACGACGGCGTTTCGTCATCGCGCATCCAGAACAGATTGTGGCCGACGACCTTCCAGTGGTTCGCTTCCGCCAACGCCATGAACGCGTCCGGTTTGTCGAAACGGAACTCGCCTTCGTGCCGCTGGACATGATGAAGTTTCAGGTCGTTCTCAGGCGTTACGATGCTGAAATGGCGGCGCAGCAGCGCCAGTTCTTCAGGCTGGTAATTTCCCGGCAGTGTTCCCACCGCGACGCCGATGGCGAACTTGTCCTTGAACACCTCCCGCAACGAGGGAACCGTCCCTGTGTCCGCGGCGCCGGCCAGCGCCAGCGCGCCCAGCATCAGCCACGCGCCGCCCAAGTGCCTGTGAGTCATGGCGTCCTCATACACGACGGCGTCGGATT
>CAZAAF010000007.1:10502-15464 GCA_964482575.1 uncultured Verrucomicrobiota bacterium
CGAGGCATTTCGCGGGGAACGATGAATTGTGAGAGACGTACATTTCGCTGGCGCATCCACGATATTCGTCGCAGTCTCAACATGACTCGCCTATGAAACAAACCGATGGTTTTCGACTCGCGCCCTTCCTTCCCGTCCTCTGGATTCTAGCGGCAACCGTTTTGTTTCAACAAAATCTCGCCGCAGATGACGAGCTGCTCCGCGGCGGCGGCATGGAGGGACCGTTCACCGGCGGGCTGGCTGCCGGCTGGGTGAACAACTGCTACGGCTCGAATACCGTGGTGGTTGCCGCGGAAACGGGCGACGTCCATGGAGGCGCATCGGCGCAGCGCGTCACGTGTTCGCGGTTTGACAGCGGCGGTGTGCAGTTCCATACGGCCCGCGTGGCGGTGGAGAAGGGGAAGACCTACACGTTGCGGCTGTGGATGAAGGGCGATGTCGCTTCGCCGGTGTATATCGGCGTGCGCAAACACGGCGCGCCTTACACCGGTTATCTCAAGCGCTACTGCCGGTTGAAAAACGAGTGGCGGCCCTACGTGCTCGTCGGCGAGGCGGGCGAGTCCGACGCCGACTGCGGCGTCTATATCATGTTCGCGGGCGCCGGCACGTTGCTGGTGGACGACGTCTCGTTGACGCCGGGCGCGCATGAGGACCCGATCGGCACGTCGGGCCTGACGCCGGTGAAGGGCAACCGCATTTACAACAGCAGCTTCGAGGCGGGACCTGAAGGCTGGACGCCCACGGACGGCTTTGCGGTGGATTCGACCATGGCTCACTCGGGCCGATGCAGTGCGCGCATCGGGGAGACGACGCTGCCCAGCCTGACGCTGCCGTTGAACCGGCCGCTGTCTCCCAAGACACGTCCGCGCACCGCGCCGACGGGCATCGAGTGCCGTCCGTTTCCCGTGCGCGGAGGCCAGCGCTACACCTTCAGCGCGTGGATCAAGGCCGCCGCGCCGGACACGCGGGTGACGCTGCGATTTTTCGAGTGGGCCGACGAAGGAGGGGATTCGCCGTCCAACCGCAACGAGCGCAAGGCGACGGTGCGCGTGACCACCGAGTGGGCGCGGTACCAGGTCAGCGGCCTCGTCCTGCCCAACATGTGGGAGGATTACGTGGCGCGGATCGTGCCCTCGGGAACGATCTGGGTGGACGACGTGCAGATGGAGGAGGGCGACGCGAGCGATTACCAGGCGGCGCGTCCGCTCGAGGCCGGCGCGGAGACCTCCACGCGTTGGTGCCGCGTCGGCGACCCGGTGAAGGTCACGGCCCATGTCGCCGGCCAGCCCGCGCCGGGTGACGTGACGCTGCGGTACACTCTCGAAGATCTCTGGTCGCGGCCGGTGACAACCCTTTCCCACGCCGTGAAACCCGGCGCGCCGGACGAAGCGACGTTCAGCCCGCGGAATCCGGGGATGTACCGGGTCCGCGTGCAGGCCAACGACTCGCCCGCGACGGGCGAGGTGTGGTTCGGCGTCTTCCCGAAGCGCGACCGCCAATTGCGTCCCGACTCGCCGTTTGGCACGCATGTCACGGCGACGCTGCCGGAGCCGACCAACACGCTGCTGGCGTCCGAGGCGATGGGGGCGCGCTGGGTGCGGTTGCATGATTTCGGGGACTTCTGCCACTGGCGCGTGGTGGAACCGGAGAAGGGCCGGTTCGTCTGGCGTGACGACGAGATCAACGAACTGCGGCGGCGCGGCTTCACGCTCCTGGCCAACCTCGGCCATCCGCCGTTGTGGGCGGGCCGCGCGGACCCGAAACGCAAGGAGAGCGGCGACTGGACCAACGCGGCGCCGCGCGATCCCGCCGAGTGGGAGACCTACATCTTCCGCACCGTGGAGCATTTCCGCGACCGCATCCGGCACTGGGAAATCTGGAACGAACCCTACGGAACCGGTTTCTTCCTCGGCACACCGGAGGAGTACGCCGAACTGCTGAAGATCGCCTATCGCGCCGTCAAACGCGCCGACCCGCAGGCCGTGGTCATCGGCGGCTGTTTCACGCCCTCGCTGGAGGAGTGGACGCGCCGCGTGCTGGCGCAGGATGCCATGAGTTTCATGGATGCGCTCTCGTATCACGTTTACTGGAGCCCGCCCTTGACCGAGGCGAAATCCCCGACGGAGCCGCCGCTTATCGCGCAACAGGTCCGGCGCTATGTGGAGTTGATGCGCGAGCGCGGCGCGGTGAAGCCGGTGTACATGAGCGAGGGCGGCATCCGTTGTCCGCCGTTCGCGTCATGGCTGCCGAAGGAGGGATTCAGCCGCGGCGCGCCGTTCGGGTCGCACGCCGGCGCCACGATCAATCTCACCGGCCTCGACGCCGCGTGTGGTCTGGTGCGCGGCATGGTGCAGATGCTGTCCGAGGGCGTCGTCGGCATCGGCTACTACTATACGGGCGGCGCGCGGGGCGCGATGCCGTGGTTCTCCACGATGGCCAACGGCTACTATGTCATCATGGACTACGACGGACGGCCCAAGCCGACGATGATGGCCTACAGCGCGCTCGAACAACAACTCGACGGGGCCAAGGCCGCCCACAGCATCGAGCGCGACGGGCTGGCGATGCACCTCTTCGCCAAAGGCCGTGGCGCCGTCGCCGTGGTCTGGAGCGAACAAGCCCGCAAGCTCTCCATCAAGGACGCGAGCGTGCTGGACCTCATGGGAAACCCGGTATCGGAATCCATGCTGCGGCCTCATGAACCGGTGTACGTCGTGGCGCCTCGCCAGACACCGGAGCAGTTGGAGGCGCTTCTGACCGGCCCACGATCCGCACCGTAAGAGGTTTTTGCAAAACCGTCATCCGTTCCGTAGCCGCGTCACTCCGTGACGCAACCGCTTCAGATGTGAGGGAGGAAGATTCGGAACGCACGAAGCTGTTTTCCGAATCCATGATTTCTTATCTGCGTCTATGTTGTTCGGCCGCGGGCATCCATGAGATGAGAATGGCCCAAAGTGGCGGACACAAGCATCCCAGAATAGACCAGCAAACGACGGTAAACTCCGTTTGCGCTGGTCTAAGGAGTGTTAAAGTATGAAACAGAAAAATCACGGGGACAATCGTTAGTACGATGAAGATAACCAATACAATCCGGCTCTTGAACACAGCTTTAGGCAGCAGACACAGGATTCCATACAGGAGTATGCATAATGCGAATAGTCTCTCGTCACAATTAACAGCGCCGCCTGGTCCAAGTCCAATGATCCCGCCCCACGATCCACAACAAAGAGACAATGCACCGATGATTCTTGTCACTCCTGTCATTATCGCTCTCACCGCGGCATTCATTTGGCAATTATACAGTGCTGTTGGGAAAAAAGTCCGTCCCATAATCTTCGCATGTCGGCATGGAGACCCGGGCGTTGCACATCCTTGCTCCTTGTACGATGGACGAGCATACGCATTTGGGCGGCTGTGACGAGGGCAAAGTGCGCGAACCGCAGCGGACCGGACTTCGGGCAAGTTGGGAAGCACTGCCCGCCGTGGGGACGCCTCGCTTGGATCCGTGAACCGGTTTGCGAGGCGTCCCGTGGCGAGCGGATCACCGGGGCGACGGTGAACGGTTGTCGCGCGGCGAGGGGCGGGACGGAGCCGAGGCCGGCGCACTGCGGCCGCCGGATGGAGCCGCCGGTTGGTGAACGACGGGCGCGGCGTTGCGGACCACCGGTGCCGGCGACGCATGGGATGGTTGCGGTGTCGGACGCGAGAAATTCCGCGACGACGCAGGGGCGGGCGACGGAGCCGAAGTCCGCGCAGGCATCGAAGGCTGGACGGCCGCCGGGGGTCGCCGCCCACTTGAATGACTTGTGACCGTGGCCGGCGCGGAGACGGGTGCTTGCGGCCGGGTGATGGTCCGGGTCGCCGGAGCCGGGGCCGGGCGTGTCACGCGGTTGATATCCGATGCCGGAACGTGCGCCGGGGCCACCGGACGGTTGACGGCCGATGGATGGCGCTCGACGCCGGTAGCAGGCCCACGGCTGGGAACGGTGGCGTCGCGGAAGTGCGGTGCCGATGCGCCATGACCGGCGACGGTGTCGATCCGCCGATATCCGGCGCCGACATTGGCGAGACCCCGGTGGTCGCGGCCGATGCCCGCGACCGTCGCGGTCCTGGGCAGCCAGCCGCGGCATGCCTCGCGTGAGAACGCGACGGACGCACACCTCGGCGCGAGGAAGTCCCCGCAGCGGACCATCGTCCAGCCATCCAAGCCGAGGCTGAACCCGCCATCGCCGAACGCGACGCTCACCGCCATGTCCGGCGGCATCGGCGCCCAGCCGATCACGTCATCGTTGCTCCGCCAGTTGACCCATGCCGGCGCCCAGGTGCGTCCCGGCACCCACACCCAGCCGAACTGTGCGGTCGGCATCCAGCGGCCATAATGATACGTCGCCCAGCCCCACGGTTCGTTGCTGGCCCAGGACCAGCCGCCGTCGGTCCAGACCCAGCGGCCTTCCAGATAAGGACGCCATTCCGCCGGGACGTTGGCCGGCCGCCAGCAGGGGCCATAGCCGGCGAGGGTCACCCATTCACCGTAGGGCTGCAACGGCTGGTAGAAATACGGGTAGCTCTGCGCGTCCGGGACCGGCAGGTCCGTGGGGGCAAACGCGGGCGGGGGCGCGTTGTCCACCGGCATGGCCGCGGCGGGCGGATCGGAGGGGGGCTGGACGGGGAACCCGTCGGCGTACGGCGCCGGATCGGCGAATTGGGCGTTCACGCTGCCGGCGAGGGCAACCAGGGTCAGAACCAGTGGAGCTTTCATATGTTTCCTTTCTAGTAACTGTTTGGTTACTTGTGAGACGGACCGCCCCGCCAAATCTTCATTCAGCGAAACGGTTTTTTGATGGTCCAGGCGGGGACCCTGCCACAGCCGCGGGCCCGCACCCCCGCCCCCGCCCCCGCCGGGGGGGGGCGGGGGTGGGGTTTTGTCGCTTGGGGGGTTATGGACGCGGGGGGGGGGGGGGG
>CAZAAF010000007.1:15474-24264 GCA_964482575.1 uncultured Verrucomicrobiota bacterium
CAGCCGCGGCCCCTCACCCCGGCCCTCTCCCCATCGGATGGGGCGAGGGAGTGGTTTTTCGACGATGGCGCTTTCATGGACGCGCTGGGGCGATGCGGGGGCACCGCCTCGTTACCTCGGCGGCTACGGGGAATTGTTTTTGAGGAAGCTGGCGGGAGGGCGAGGCGCCGCTGTTCCAGAGCCGTCGCGCCCAGAGGACGCGATCCACCTTGGGAATGAACGGATGTGGACATCCGTTCTACGAGGAGGAGGCGACGCGGTTCCGATAAAAAAAGGTTTCCAACCGCACGCGTCCCTGTTTCCATAGCAAAAACCCCATGAACACGTTTTCACGACGCGACTTCCTCCGTGCCTCCACCGCCGCCGGTTTGACCGCGGGTGCCCTGGCGGCCCTGAAAACCGTCCACGCGCAGACCGGCGCGCCGCCGCCGAAGATCCGCATCGGGCAGATCGGCACGGCCCACGCGCACGCGGCGGGGAAGATGGACGCCCTGCGCCACTCGGAGGAGTACGAGGTGGTGGGTGCGGTGGAGCCCGACCCGCAGCGGCGCGCCGCCGCGGAGAAGACGAAGACCTACGGGGGCCTGACGTGGATGACGGAGGAGCAGTTGCTCAACACGCCGGGGCTCCAGGCGGTGGCGGTGGAGACCGAGGTGAAGGACCTGGTTCCCACGGCCGCGCGCTGCGTGGCGGCGGGCAAGCATCTCCATCTCGACAAGCCCGGCGGCGAATCGCTCGCGGCGTTCAAACAGATGCTCGACGACGCCACGCGGCGGAAGCTCACGGTGCAGATGGGTTACATGCTGCGTTACAACCCGGCGTTCCGGCTTTGCTTCCAGCTTCTGCGCGAGGGCGCGCTGGGCGAGGTGTTCTCCGTGGACGCCACCATGAGCAAGGCGATCGGCGTCGCGGACCGCAAGCCGCTGCTGCCCTACCGCGGCGGCGGGATGTTCGAGCTGGGCGGGCATATCCTCGACCCGGTCATCCACATCCTGGGCCGGCCGACCAAGGTCACCGCGTACAGCCGCCACGACTCGCCGCTGGACGATGGCCTTGCCGACAACCAGATGGCGGTGCTCGAATACCCGAAAGCCACGGTGACCGTCCGCGTGGCGCTGGTGGAGATCTAAGGCGGGGCGCGGCGGCAGTTCGTCGTCTGCGGCACGAAGGGGACGTTCGACATCCGCCCGCTGGAACCGGCGCAGGCGCGGCTGGCGCTCGATGCGCCCCGCGGCGACTACAAGAAGGGTTACCAGGACGTGAAGTTCCCGCGCGTCAGCGGGCGCTACGACGGGGACTTTGCCGACCTGGCGAAAGTGATCCGCGGCGAAAAGGCGTTCGGGTTTTCACCCGCGCACGATTGCATCGTCCAGGAGACGCTGCTGCTGGCGAGCGGGCTGCCGGTGGGTTGAGGTCAGCGCGTCTTGAACAACGGCAGGGAGAGATTCCAGCAGATCCCGGCCAACCGCAGCGCCAGCACCAGGGCCGCGCCGACAATCGTCGCCCGCGAACTGCCCACACCCAGGTCGTTGAGCAGCACATAGGCCGCGGCGCCGCAGAACGACGCCGTCGCGTAGAACCGGATTTCCGGCCGGAACACCATCGGCACCTCGCTGGTGAGCACATCGCGGGCGATGCCGCCGGCCACGCCGGTGACCACGCCGAGCAGCACCGCCACCGGCTGCGAGAACTGGAACGCCACGCCTTTCTGTGCGCCGAGGATGGTGAAGAACGCCAGCGCGAACGCGTCCGCCACCAGCAGCACGCGGTACGGCAGTTCGCGGAAGCGCACGATGACAAACGTGAGCAGCGCCGCGATCGTCGCGTTGATCAGCAGCCCCGGCCCGCGCAACCACGCCACCGGCAGGTCGCCGACGAGCACGTCGCGCGCCGTGCCACCACCAAACGCCGTCACCAGCGCCAGCGTCAGCACGCCGAACAGATCGATCTTCTTGCCGCGCGCCGCCAGCACGCCCGTGACGGCGGAGACGAAGACGCCGAAATGTTCGAGCAGGGCTTGGGGGGAGGGCATATTCGTGGCGCGGCGCTCCTCAGGGAGCCGTGCGTTCGCCGCCCACGAGGTCAAACAGGGCGGTGCTGAAGTAGCGCTCGGCGCGGTCGCACAACAGCGTGACGAGGGTGGCCTTGGGGCCGAGATCCTTCGCGAGGCGGAGCGCTGCGACGATGTTCGCGCCCGACGACGTGCCGACGAGCAGCCCGAATTCCCGGTGCAGGCGGCGTGTCATGGCCACCGCGTCGGCGCTGGTCACCTCGATATGGCCGTCGAGCGGCGCGTCGCGGAGCAACTGCGGGATGAAACCATCGGCCACGCCCTCGATGACGTGGCAGCAGGGGCATTCGCCCGCGAGCAGCGCCTGCTCCGCGGGCTCCATCGCATGGATGCGCGCCTGCGGCCATCGCTTCTTGATGGCCTTGCCGCAACCCGCCAGCGTGCCGCCGGTGCCGAAGCCGGTCACGAACGCGGTGATGGGACCGCCCACCTGCTCGAGGATTTCCTGGCCCGTCGTCTCTTCATGGTCCGCGACGTTGAGCGGGTTCTCGAACTGACGCGGGAGAAAGTAGCGCGAATCCTTCGCGGCCATCTCACGGGAGAGTTCGATGCCGGTCTGGTAGCGCCCGGCGCTGTCGAACAGGATCAGGTCCGCGCCGAGCTGGCGGATCAATTTGCGCCGCTCCACGCTCGCGCTCGACGACATGAGGATGGTCACCCGGTAGCCCATCGCGGCGCCGACCATGGCCATCGCGATGCCGGTGTTGCCGCTGCTGCATTCGAGGATGTTCGAGTCGGGCCGGAGCAGGCCGCGCCGTTCGGCATCGAGGAGCACGCCCTTGGCGAGGCGGTCCTTCACGCTGCCGCTGGGATTGAGGAACTCGCATTTGGCCAGGATCGTGACGCCTTCCGGCTCAAACCGCATCGGCATCAACGGCGTGTGGCCGATGACCGACAGCACGGCTTGCGCCCGCGGATTCAACGGCAGTTGCGTTTGCATGCGACGTCCTTCCTTGCGCGCCGCTCAGGACTTCCAATCCAGGATGACCTTGCCCGAGCGTCCGCTGTTCATGGCCTCGAAGCCCTTTTCAAACTCCGTGAAATGGAACCGGTGCGTGATGACCGGCCGGATGTCGAGGCCGCTTTCCAACATCACCGTCATCTTATACCACGTTTCATACATCTCGCGGCCATAAATCCCCTTCAGCGTGAGCATGTTGAAGATGACCGTGTTCCAGTCGATCGCCATCGCCTCGGGCGGGATGCCGAGGATGGCGATCTTGGCGCCGTGGCTCATGGCCGCCAGCATGTCGCGGAACGCCACCGCGTTGCCCGACATCTCCAGGCCGACATCGAAGCCCTCCTTCATGCCGAGCTGCTTCTGCACGTCCTTCAGGCTCTGTTCGCGCGGGTCCACCGCGAGCGTCACGCCCAGCTTCCGCGCCAGCTCCAGCCGCCACGGGTTCACGTCGGTGATGACCACGTGCCGCGCGCCGGCGTGCCGCGCCACGGCGGCGGCCATGATGCCGATCGGGCCCGCGCCGGTGACGAGCACGTCCTCGCCGAGCACCGGGAACGACAGGGCCGTGTGCACGGCGTTGCCGAAGGGATCGAAGATGGAGGCCACGTCGCGGTCGATGCCGTCGTTGTGGACCCAGACGTTGGTCATCGGCAGCGACAGGAATTCCGCGAACGCGCCGGGCCGGTTGACGCCGATGCCCTTGGTGTCCGCGCAGAGGTGGCGGCGGCCGGCGAGGCAGTTGCGGCAGCGGCCGCAGACGACGTGCCCCTCGCCGCTGACGATCTGGCCGGGAAAGAAATCCTTCACGTTGGAGCCGACCTCGACGATCTCGCCGACGAACTCGTGGCCGACCACGAGCGGGACGGGGATGGTCTTCTGGGCCCAGGCGTCCCAGTTGTAGATGTGGAGGTCCGTGCCGCAAATGCCGGTGCGGTCCACGCGGATGAGGACGTCGTTCAACCCGATGGCGGGTTCCGGGACGTCCTCGAGCCAGAGGCCGCGCGCGGCCTGTCGTTTCACCAATGCTTTCATGATGCTGCCTCCGTTGGGGCCGGCGGAAAACAGTTGCCAAGCCGGCCCGGGTTCTGCACACTCTCCAACATCGTGGATGCGATGTGCATGATAATGAACACGGAATTGTCCACGATGCAAGAATTATCTCCATTATATTGACGCCATGAGCCCCTCTGCCCAGCCCGCACCCTCCGCCGATCCCGTCAGCAGCCAGCTCTGCCGCCGCCTCAAGCAGCTCCGCGCCGACCGCGACTGGTCGCTCGACGCGCTGGCGAAGGCCTCCGGCGTCAGCCGGTCCATGCTCAGCCAGATCGAGCGCGGCCGCGCCAACCCCACGCTCGGCGTGGCCTTCCGCATTGCCCGCGCCTTCGGCATGACCCTCGGGGCGCTGGTGGAGACGCCCGGCGCGACGTCCGCCGTCGAGGTCATCCGCGCCGGGGACCACGCCTATCATTACCGGTCGGACAAGAACTGCCGGATCCGGACGCTGTCGCCGTTGAACCTGGAGAAGGACGTGGAGTTTTACGAGGTGCGCCTGGCGGAGGGCGGGGCGCTGCGCAGCAGCCCGCACTTCGAGGGGACGCGCGAATTCCTCACCGTCCAGAAAGGCCGTGTCCGGGTTGAGTCCGCCAGCGACGCGGAGGAACTGGCGCCCGGCGATTCCGCCACCTACCGCGCGGACGTGCCGCACGCCATCGTCAATGCCGGCAAGGGCGAGGCCGTCCTCTTCCTCGTGGACATCTACCGCTGAACCGGTTGCCGGGGGCGTTTTTTTGTGCTCCTTTGTAAGGAACCGCCGTTCACGTGCTATACCGGGTTGAATGAGCAGTCAGGGCGATAATGAGGCGGCACGGTCGGAATCGGAATGGATCCGGGCCGTGCAGGCCGGCGACGTCAACGCGTTTGCTTCACTGCTGGATCTGCACCTTGATCATGTGCGGGGGTATATCGCACTCAAACTGCCGGTGGCCCACCTCGTCGCTGAGATAGCGCACGAGACCTTCGTCTTTGCCTATCGCCATATCCACACCTTCACGGTCGGGACCTCGTTTCGCGCATGGCTGCGGGCGATCGCCGGGAATCTGGTCCGGGCGGAACTGCAGCGGTATGCGCGTGAACAGGTCAACCAACTGACGTATGCCCGCCATCGCCTGTTGGAAGCGGAACTCAACCGGCCTGCTGCGCAGGACGACGCCGGGATGGAGTCGCTGCGGGAGTGTGTCGGGAATCTTCCGCCCCCGATGCGGGAATTGCTCCAGTTGAAATACACGGAGGCCCTGCCGACGGAGGCCATTGCCGACCGATTGCAGCGGACGCCGACATGGGTCTGGCAGGTGTTGTTTCGGCTGCGACAGCAGCTGCGGGAGTGCGTCGAGGGCAAACTGGCCGCGAAGCCGTCATGATAACCCACGACCAACTCACCGCCTACATCTCGGGCATGCTCGCGCCGGAGGAGCGCGCACGGGTGGAGGATCTGCTGGCGGGCGACGAGACCGCGTTGCGTACGGTGCTCGACCAGGAACGGATGGAGGCCCTGCTGGGAATCCTGCTGGGTGGCCCGGCGGGCCGCGAGAAAATCAAGGAAGCGATTCTGGAGGTCGTCTCCGGTTCCAGTTATGAGGATGTCCGGAATGGCGTGCTGAAGGATGTCCTCGCCGCCTCGCGCTCCACGTTCGACATCCCTCGCATCCCTTTCCTCCGGTGGCTGGCGGGTTGGCGCGGGGCGGTGGCGGGAGGACTGGCGGTGGCCTGCGCGGTCATCGCATGCCTCTTGCGGCCGGGGACGGAGATGGATTCTCCCATCCGGTTTGCGCAACTGACGACCGCGCGCGGCACGGTCGCTGTCGTGCGGAACGGCGCGGAAGTCGCGGCGGCGCAGGGTGCGGCGTTGCAGGAGGGCGACACGATCCGGCTGGGCGCGGGCGCGCAGGCGACCGTGCATCTTGCCGATCACACGCGGCTGGTCCTGGAGCCGAATGCGGAACTGCAGTTGGGCCGGGAGGATGATGCGTATCAATTCCGCCTTGCTGCCGGCCGGCTGAGCGCCCGCGTGGCCAAACAGAACCCCCACAAGCCCATGACCATTCGCACGCGCCTGGCCACGGCGCGGGTCATTGGCACCGAGTTCAAGCTGGAGGCGGCTCCGGCCGCCACGCGAATCGAGGTGAACGAAGGCATGGTCAGGATGGCGCACACGGCGGTGGACAGTGCCGTGGAAGTGGCGGGGGGGGAATTCGCCCTCGCCGTGCCCCAGAGCGAATTGATCGCCGGGCTGCTGCCGGCGCGGCAGGAAGAGACCACGGCGGTACCTGAGCAGGGAGCGCCTCCTTTTGCGAGCGACAGTCCGTGGAACCGGCCCCTCGGGTCCGGGGTCGTGTATGCTCCGGTGCAGTCACCCGCGCTGGATATGGCGGGCCATGGAGGCTCGGTGCGACCGGCGTCACACTTCCGGCCGCTCTTCGTGGCGAAGCCGGGCGACCCGCGGCGGCAGGTGGTTTCACGCTACCAGGACGAGGTTCTGGGGACGGTCCCCCTGCCCGGGGAGGCATTGCGCGGCAGCGATTGGACGAATTGTGTATTGATCTATCCGGCCTGCGCCATGGCCTTCGAGATGGTGGGCGCCCGGCGCATCGGCACCGGTCTTGAGACGATGTTGTTCACGCCGGTTTCCTTGCGCGGGCCGGGCGTGCCGCCGGCGCAGGGCGGCAACACCTTCAGCGGCCTGCCCATGATCGCCGGCATCATCCGCGCCGGCGAGGTGGAACGCGGCATCCGTCACGTGCTTTGCCTGACCGTTTTGCACACCGGATTGAACCGTCACGGTCCGGGCGGCCGGCCGTTCGTATGGCCCGCGCGGCACATGCCCTTGGAGGAGAAGAAACTCGCGCTCATGGGTGAATCGGGCAACGTCCATTACGGCACGCGACTGGCCCTGCCGCAGGATCTGGACCTTGCGTCATTGGATGTCGGCACGAGCGGGCCGGCCCTGGAGATTGCCCGGGCGTTGCGAGACTACGGCGCCTACGTGACGCACAGTTTTCCACCGGCACCCAACGACGGATCGGGCGGATGGCGACAGCCGCACCTGCAATTCATCGCGGATTGGCCGGAGAACACCGATTGGCCGAAGCTCGATGCGGCGGTGTCCCGAATCGTGGGCCCCTTGAAGGTGGTTTGCGACCCTTCCGTCCCGCCGGGGAAGTAAAGCGATGCGCCGGCGTGCCCACCTCCGGATGACAAACTTCCGATTCCATCGCCGGGTCCGGTGTCTGGCCTTGTGCAGCCTGCTAGTGGGAGGCTCCGGCACGCCGCCGGCGGCGCATGCGGACACCACCATTCACCTGTCCACGAACGTGGTGGTCTCTTCCGTGAAGCACTTCGGCATCAATGTCGGGAACGTGGATTATTACGATTCCGGCCAGGTCATGAAGGAGCTGGTGTTCCAAAACCCCGGTTTCGAGGGGCTGCTCTACCAGTCGGTCATCTGGATCGGGTCCTCGGGGAATACGGCCACCAACGCCGTGGAGAACGGCCCGTTGAATGCCTGGCCGAGCGGCTTCTGGAGTGGCGCGACCTATGAGTTCATCTACGGCGCAGCCAAAGGCCGCACCGGCACGGTGGTCACGTCCATCAACCCCTACAGTGCCGGCGGCAACACCAACGGTACCCGCTACATCTTTGCCGACAGCGGCACGGTCCCGGGCAGCGGCGACTACGTGATCCTGCGCAAGAGTTTCACCGGCGACGGCGGCGTAGCCGGCAACAACGGCTCGGCCTTCAGCGGCTGGAATACCACCCTGAGCGGCGGCGCGACCATCACGACGGAACTCGCCGACCTGCCGTCGGACACCCTCGGCAAACAATGTGCGCGGCTCACCGCCAACGCCGGCACCAACCAGTATGCGACGCTCACCGGCATGTTTGACACCTGGGCCGGCGTCAGTTTCGTGCAACTCAACGGCCAGTATCAACTCAGCTTCAAGGCCAAGGGTGCCGGCGGCAACAACCAGCTCGCCGTCAGGCTGCGGCGCGGCTCCGGCGCCTACTGGATCAACGCGACGTTCCAACTGACCAATGTCTGGCAGAACTACTCCACCAACTTTTCCGCGAGCGAGGACGGCACCGCCGCCGGCGGCGTTGCGTTGCAGTTCACCACCTGGTCGGGAAACGCCGCGTTGATTGACGACGTGAGCCTGCACCAGACCGACAGCAGCCCGGCCAACACGACGTCCATGCGCGACGCGGTGATCAACGCCCTCACCAACTTTGCGCCATCCATCCTGCGCATCCCCGGCAACTGGTCGCGGCTCGGTGACTCGCTGGACAACGCACTGGCCCAGCCGTTCGGCCGGCAACGCAATTACTACAGCGAATACGGCACGCAACAGAACACGATCGCCATGAGTCTGCACGAGTTTCTGGAGGCGGCCGAGTTCATCGGCGCCGAGCCGTGGTACACGTTCCCGGTGACGTTCTCGACGCAGGAAATCGCCAACCTGATGGAGTATCTCGGCGGACCGACCAACACCGCCTATGGCGGGCTCCGCGCCAGCCTCGGCCATCCGGCGCCGTGGACGAATTCATTTTCCAAAATCCATCTGGAATTCGGCAACGAGAACTGGAACCCCGGTTATCGCGGCGGCTGCATCAGCAACCCTACCGCGTTAGGCGCGCGAGCCGGCGAATTGTTCGGCCTCATCAAGAGTTCGCCTTACTACAGCACCGGGAAGTTCGACTGCGTCCT
>CAZAAF010000008.1:0-7750 GCA_964482575.1 uncultured Verrucomicrobiota bacterium
AACCCGGATTCGGATGCGAACAGCATCGCCAATCTGGCGATGTCGAGTCTGCGGTATCTGCCGCAAGGCACCCTGCCGCCCATCGTGATGAAGTTTGATGCCTCGAGCCTGCCGGTGTGCCTGGTCACGCTGAAGGGCGAGGGGTTGACCGAGGCGCAACTCCGGGACCTGGGCCAGTTCACCGTCCGCAACCAGATGGCGGGCATTCCCGGCGCCTCGGTGCCTCCCGCTTTCGGAGGCAAATACCGGCAGATCATGGTGTATGTGGACCCGCTGAAACTGGAGGCGCACCAATTGAGCGTGATGGACGTCGTGCGCACCGTGAACGAGGCCAACCTGATCCTGCCGGCGGGCGACGTGAAGATCGGGCCGTACGATTACAACGTGTATGCCAACGGCCAGATCAACGCCATGAAGGACATTGACGCCGTGCCCCTCAAAACGGTGGACGGAGCGTCCGTGATGGTGGCGGATGTGGGCAAGGCCCAGGATGCCTCGCAAATCCAATACAACAAGGTCCGCATCAACGGCCAGCCGTCGGTCTATATCCCCGTGCTGAAGCAGGGCGGCGACGCCAACACCATCGCGGTGGTGGATGGCGTCAAACAGGTCGTCGCCAAGCTCCTGGACGTGCCCAAACGGCTGATTACCCAGGTGGTCTTCGATCAATCAGTGTTCGTGCGCACGGCCATCGAGACCCTGATTCATGAAGGCGCCATCGGCCTGGTGCTGACGGGCCTGATGATTCTGATCTTCCTTGGCAATATGCGGGCGACGGTGGCGGTGTTCCTCTCGATCCCGCTTTCGGCGCTGGCGGCGTTCATTGCGTTGTACTGGGGCAACAGCACCATCAACTCGATGATCCTGGGCGGGCTGGCGCTGGCGTTTTCGCGATTGATCGATAATTCGGTGGTGGTGCTGGAAAACATCTTCCGCCATTTGGAAATGGGGGAATCGCCCGCCTACGCCGCGGAACGCGGTGGACAGGAAGTGGCGTTGCCGGTGCTGGCGGCCACCCTGGCCACGGCGGTGGTCTTCTTCCCTGTGACCTTCCTGTATGGCGTCAGCAAGTTTCTGTTCACGGCGCTGGCGTTGTCCGTGGTGCTGTCGCTCGCCGCCTCGTATTTCGTGGCGCTGACGGTGGTCCCGCTCTTCTGCGCACACCTGATTCAGGCTCACCGGAGTCACGGCAACGACCCGGCAACGGCGGATGCCGCCCGTCCGAAGAGCTGGAGCCAGCGGTTCAACGCGTGGTTCAACCGTTGTTTCCACGCCATGCTCGACCGCTATGAAGGCGTGCTCAATCTCACCCTCCTCCGCCCCGTCGCCACGGTCGTGGGCATCACCGGCATTTTCTTCCTGAGCCTGGGGCTTTACCCGCTGATCGGCAAAGCGTATTTTCCACGGACCGACCCGGGCCAGTTCGTCATCAACTTCAAGGCCCCCTCCGGCCTGCGTCTGGAACTGACGGAGAACCTGGTGGCGCAGGCGGAACAGATTGTGCGCGACGTCGTACCGGAACAAGACCTCAAGATCCTCGTGGCCAATATCGGGACAACGCCGGGCTTCAACTCCATCCTGAATCCCAATTCCTGTCCCAGCACCGCCGTCATCCAGGTGGGTTTGAACGAAGACCGCCGTCTCAGCAGCTTCGAGTACATGAATCGGGTGCGCGCGCGGGTCCGAAGCGAACTGCCGCAAGTGACCGCCTATTTCCAGACGGGTGGATTGGTGGATGCCATCCTCAACCAGGGAATGCCCGCGCCGCTGGACATCCAGGTCAGCAGCTCGACCGTTGCCACCGCCCACACCATCGCCACGCAAATTGCCAATCAGGTGCGCGCGCTGCCTGGAGTCAGTGATGTGCTGGTGCCGCAGGACGTGGATTACCCGTCGCTGAAAATCGACGGCGAGCACGCCAGCGAACTGGGATTGAGCGCCCGGGAGATGGTGAACAGCCTCATTACCGCGCTGACCTCCAACGGTACGATTGCGCCGAGTTACTGGATCGATCCCAAGACGGGCAACAACTACCTGCTCACCGTCCAGTATCCGGAGAACTACGTGAAAAGCCTGGCCGACCTCGGTGCCATGCCCTTGCGCGGGGCAAACCTGAAGAAGCCGACGCGTCTTGACTCGGTGGTTCGCATGTCGCGCATCTCGGCGCCTGCCGAGGTGGACCATTACCAGATCCGGCGGACCGTGGACGTGTATGTGATGCCCGCCGGCGAGGACTTGAGCCGCGTGTATGCCGCCGTGCAAAAGGTCGTGAACGACACCGTGGTACCCGAAAACACGGTCGTCAACATCCGCGGCTCGGTGCAGGCCATGCGCGAGTCGTTCAAGAGTTTCGGGTTCGGACTGGTGCTTTCCACGCTGCTGGTTTACCTGATCCTGGTCGCGCAACTGCGGTCGTTTTGGGATCCTCTCCTGATTCTGCTGGCGGTGCCCACCGGCCTGACCGGCGTCTTGCTGACCATGGTCATGACCGGGACCACGCTCAACGTCATGTCGCTCATGGGCGTGGTGATGATGGTGGGCATCGTGGTCTCCAACAGCATTCTGATTGTGGATTTCACCAACCGACTCCGCGCCGACGGCGAACCACTGCGCCGGGCCGTGTCGCTCGCCTGCCGCATCCGTCTGCGGCCGGTGTTAATGACGTCGCTGGCAACGATGATCGGCTTGATCCCCATGGCGTGCAAACTGGGCACGGGCAGCGAGGCGTATGCGCCATTGGCCCGCGCCATCATCGGCGGTCTGGCCGTGTCGGTGGTGTTGACGGTGTTCATCGTGCCGGCGGCCTATCTGGTCGCCTACCGCAAGCGCGACGCCCAGCCCGGCCCGGCCACGCCTCCGACGGACCCCCCTGGAGTTCAGCCCGTATGAAAACACCCGGCGCGCTGTTGATGAGTCTGCTGGTGATCGGCGCCGTCTCCGCGACGGCCGACGACCCGAAAAAGCTGACGCTGAAGGAGGCGCAGGAGATCGCCCTTCGGCAGCATCCGCGGATCACCGCGGCCGAATTGCAGGCCCTAGCCGCCAGCCAGGTCGTCCTGCAGGTGCGCTCTGCATTCCTGCCGCAGATTTCGAGCGACATCAGCGCCGTCGGCACGGGCGATCCGTCGAACACGCGCATCGCCGCCGGAGCGCTCGGCGCGGCGCACGCCTACGACCGCGCCTCCGGCGGACTGACACTGACCCAGCTCGTGACCGATTTTGGCCGCACGTCAAACCTGACGGAGAGTTCGCGCCTCCACGCCCGTGCCGCAAAGGAGAACACCGAGGCCATCCGCAACCTCATCCTGGTGCAGGTCAACGCCGCGTATTTCACCGCGTTGCAAGCCCAGTCGGTCGTTGCCGTGGCCGAACAGACCGTGGCGACGCGCCAACTGGTGTACGACCAGGTAAAAACCCTCGCCCAGAACAAACTGAAATCGGAACTGGATCTCAGTTTCGCCGGCGTCACGCTGGAGGAAGGCAAACTGTTGTTGGCCAAGGCCCGCAATGACATGAAGGCGGCGGCGGTGGCCCTCTCCAATATTCTCGGCTACCGCGATCAACAGGCGTTCGCGCTGCTGGAGGAGCCCATGCCGGGCGCGGTTCCCACCGACGTGTCACCGTTGGTGAATCAGGCCATCACGACCCGGCCGGAGTTGTCCCAACTGCGGCTGGAGCACGATTCGGCCAAGCGATTCGCGCGCGCGGAGCGGGCGCTGGATTACCCGACCATCAAAATCGGCGGGGTGGCGGGCGCGACGCCGGAGCGCGACAACGCGCAGTTGAGAAGCCAGTATGCCGCCGGCGGCCTGTTCATGAGCATTCCCCTGTATGAAGGCGGGCTCTACGCCGCACGCCAGTCGGAAGCGGAGCTGAAAGCGCGTGCCGCCGAGGAGAACATCCGCGACATGGAGGACAATATCGCCAGCAACGTCCGTGTGGCCTGGCTCAACGCCAACTACGCCTCCGAGAAGCTGCAACTGACGGCCAAGCTGCTGCACCATGCCAACATCGCCTTCGACCTCGCCCAGGCACGCTACAAGGTCGGCGCCAGTTCCATTGTCGAACTCAGCCAGGCGCAACTGAACAAGACCTCCGCTGAAATTGGCGAGGCGGCGGCGAAATACGATTACCTGACCCAGCGCGCCCTGCTGGATTATCAGATCGGTGCACTGCGGTGAACCGCGCCGCCATGGTGACAGCGGTTGACAGTCCCGGCTCTTGAGCCGGCGATGCGAATCCTCTATTACGGCACGAGTTCCTCGGGCGCCCAACGCCGTTTTGCCCAATACCCGGGATCATGGGAAGGCACAATCCTCACACCCCGCTGTTCCTCCAACCGGAACCAGTGAAGATGCTGCATCACCGCCGCAAGGTCCGACGCCGACCCCGGGGGGATGGATCGCTCCATGTTCTCCAACGTATATAAAGCGTCGGCGCCATAGATGAACGGGACACCCGTCGAGGGTCTCACATGGAGGGATTGATGACCCGGTGTATGGCCCGGCGTCGGGAAGACCACGACGGTTCGATCTCCAAACACGTCCCACACCCCCTCGATCTCCCGAAGGTTGAGTTCGTTCAGTCGCTGGAAATCGCCGAGACAGTAGGATTCCCCCGGGATGGCGGCGTCCAGGACTTTCCGGATCTCGCGCATTTCCGCTTTCTGGAAACAAACGGGCACGCCGGTCCCCGCAAAACTGTCGATGGCGCCGGCGTGATCGAGGTCGCCGTGACTGAGAATCACCGCCTTGAAGTCGCCAGGCACAAGGCCCAGCGTCTGGATTGCTTCGCGGAACACCTCTTCCGGCTTGACGATGGGCGTGTAGGCGGAGGCGATTTTTTCACCCCAATACGCAATCGGGTCCCGGGTCACCTCCAGGTTGCACCCCGTATCGAACGCCACCCACTCCTGTCCGTGCCGGATGACAAGGAAGACAACCGGGATATCCATCGGCGTTCCGACCCGCGTGTCCTTCAGCATGTATTGGGTTTGCGTTTTCAGAACGCCTGCGCGAAAGGCGTAGGCACTCACACTGGCAGCGTCCGTCGTCATGGGCGGGAGGGTGTCGGAACCCAGTCGGGTTCCTTGTTGGAGAGGCCGTCGGTGGTGATTTGCACGAATCGGTTGCTGCCGTTGGGGTCGGCCACGCAAAGATCCCAGCCGGGCGCCTTGACACTGATGATCGCCCGCGCCAGATCCAGTTTCTTTTCCGATTTGGGCCCGCGGGTGAACGCAAGGTAACGGCCATCCGGCGACCAGTCGGCTTGATACACCTGCACCGGGTCCTGACTGCTGACGACCACGCGCGGATGGACCGCCTTCGCCTCCGTCCCGTTGATCTCCAGGTCGGCCACGCTGAGGGTGAAGTCGCTCGAGTTCCATGCGATCCGTTTCCCATCGGGGCTGATGTCGGGCCGGCAGCCGCGGATGCAGTTGCCGTCGGCATAATTGATTCGGAGGACGTCCCGGTCTTGCGCCGCCACGGCCAGGATGGCGTGGTTGAATCCCATCGCTCCGGAGACAGTGGCCAGAATCCATTTCGCATCCGGCGTAAAACAAAGGTTGTAGAGATGTTCCAGTTCCGGGTTGGGATGAGGCGTGATGCGACCCGTGGCGAGGTCATAAACGCGCAACCCCTTCCCCGCCGAGTCGCGGACGTTGAATTGATCCTTCTCATCGGGAATGAAGCAAAGGGCGCCGCCCGCTCGTGTCCAGAACGGCCAGCGGGCGTGTCGGGCCACCAGCTTCCGGTCCGAGCCGTCCCGGTTCATCAGCCAGACGCTACGCACCTTTCTCTTCCCTTCTCCCTCGTCCACAATGAACGCAATCTTGCGGCCATCGGGCGAGACCTGCGGGAAGCACTCGTGAACCGCCGGCGTCCGGGTAAGGTTCACCGGTTGCGAACCGTCGGCATGGACCTGGTAAAGCTCCCAGTTGTCGTTGCGATAGGTCTCGTACACGATCGGGTAAGGCACCTTCCGGAGTTCTTCGCGAAGGTCGCCGGCCCATCCCACAGGGATGGGCACAACCGACACCCCAACAGCAATCGCCAGCCTCCAGTTTCCAATCACCCGACGGAGTTTCCGATGAATGCGTTTCATGTTCAAAAACACCAACGGTTGTGTGTTTCTACGCCGGCCAGTTCAGCACGGCCTTGGCCACGTCGAAGGCAGCCCGGGGACGGCCGAGGCGGCGGGCGGCGGCCTTCATCTGCTGCAAACGGGCCGGCTCGTCCAACAGGCGGGTGAGCTTGTGTGCCAGCGTGGGCAGGTTGTTCACCTTCACCCCGGCGCCATTCTCCAGGATGAAATCGCTGTTGCGTGTCTCCTGGCCCGGCACCGGGTTGGCGATCATCATGGCCGCGCCGCGGGCCAGCACTTCGGAGGTCGTCAACCCGCCTGGCTTGGTCAGCACGATGTCGGCCGCCGCCATCAGCTCGTCGATCTCACGCGTGAAGCCGAGCACCTTGACGCGATGCCGGTCCGGCACCGGATGCCTCTCCAGTCGGGCCTTGAGCGATTCATTCCGTCCGGCAACGACGACCACTTCCAGCGGACGTTCGACCGAGAGCAACCCGGTAAAAATCTTCTCCACAGGCCCCATGCCGAATCCCCCGCCCATCTGCACCACGATCGGGCGGTCGTTGCCGAGGTCCAGCCGACGACGACAGCCGGCACCAGCCTTCTCCTCACTGAAAACCGGGTGGATGGGAATGCCGGTGACCGAAATCCGCTCGCGCGGCACGCCCCAGTGCGCCAGATAGGCCGCCCCTTCGTCGGTGGCGGTGAAGTAGTGGTCGCACGGTTCGTTGACCCACAAACGATGGGTTTCGAAATCCGTGGTGACCGTGAGATGCGGCACGTGGAATTTCTTCTTCGCGCGCAACGAGGCGATGATTTCCGCCGGCAGGAAATGGGTGTTGACGATCACATCCCAAGGCTCGCTCTGCAACAGATGGAGAAACGGCTTCAAATTGATCTTCTCGACCAGCAACCGGAAACGGTCGGATTTCTGTTGGGCCGACGACGGGCGGTCGAGCAGGTCGTAGAACACGCCGAGCAGATGCGGGGCGGTGTTCACGAGGTCGATGTAGAGTCTGCCGTAGAGGCGTCGGAAGGTGGCGTTGGTGAGGTCGAGAAGGTCCACCGTCCTGACCACGGCGTCCGGAGCGAGCTGGCGCAGGGCCAGTTCGACGGCTTCGGCCGCCCGCATGTGCCCCGCTCCCACCGACGCGGAAAGAACCAGGATGCGTCTGTTCATGACGTTGTCGTTCCCTCCATGTTCCTGACATTGCTTCCAACCAACAACGGCCAGTCCCACCGGGCGCCTGCACTTCTGCGCTCTTGTAGCACCGGCACACGCCGATGGCAATGAAGGAGGAACCCTAGAACTTGAAGGTGGTCTGGACGTACACGTAGTTGACGTCCGTGGTCCCGCCGTTGGCAGCAATGGCGCCGACCGATTGTTGAATATACGAGCCGACGAAGAAATGGCCGTAACCGGCCTGCACGTTCCACCACGACCGGAGGTCGTAACTGGCGACCAGATCCACTTCCGTTCCCACGAACGAGTTGTACGCCGGATGAATCCCGTACCCGGTGGCGGTGCTGTTGCGTCCACTGCCGGAGATGGGATAGAGATAATCGTTCGTGTCCCACAACCAGAAGGCGCGGTAGTCCAGCATGAGCGTCAGGTTCTTCAACGGCCGGCAGGAGGCAAAGACTCTCGGGATATGCATGTTGCGCT
>CAZAAF010000008.1:7760-13279 GCA_964482575.1 uncultured Verrucomicrobiota bacterium
CGCTGGCAGAACAAATCGATGATGCCGAACTGGGGATGACGGGTGCCAAAAAGATTGTCGAAGGTCTCGCTCTTGCCGTCGCGGGGATTACTGTCGCCGGTGCCGCCATCATAGCTGAGGCCCACCCGTGGCGACGACCAGACATTGGTCCACGTGTACCCTCCTTCGGAAAAAATGGCGAAGGCCTGCTGGTTCAACCGTTGGTTGACGATCGAGTTGTTGATGGTGCCCACCTGGCCGGCGGCTTCGAGGCTGTAATCCCAGCCGTACAGTTTGCCGGGCAGCGACTTGACGCGGAAACCAAGGGTGACAATGTCCCGGGCCGTGGACGGCGTGCCGGGCACATCATAGGCCGAGGCACTGACCGCCTGCGAACTGGCGTTGCGGGACAGGACATAGACATCCGTCTCCTGCCAGGGCACCAGTTTGCGGCTGGAAGCGTAGAGGCCGGAAAACGTGTCATAACTGTTGTCCTCATCGAAGTGATCTTGATAAGGCACCACGATGCGCGAGACGAACGCGTCCACCCAAAAGACCTCGTTGGTGTACCGGAGCTTGATGGCATCGAACGTCCGGCCTGTGTTGCCCCAGTCGCTGCGACCGATGAACCGTTCGTCGCCGTAAATCATCTCCTGCCGACCGGCCTTCAGGAGGACCGGGAATTCCGCGGGATTGCCCAACAAGATGTACGCCTGTTGCAGGACACCCGCGTCCGCATCGGGCGCCGGGATGCGTTTGTCCCAATCCGACGTGCTGTTGCGCATCTCCGCATACACCGTGCACCAGGACGTGGGTGACCAACCGGCATGGAATTTCAACCGTGTCAGTAATTCGTCGGTGTTATTGACCTGACCGCGGGCCACAAAATCCGTGTTGGGATTCATCGGCATGGTGAGCGGTTTTGAGCCGGTCGGCACACTCGTCATACTTCCCGAAACGCGCGCCCCACCCTCGTAATCCTCGTAGCGCAGGCGAAACTCACCGCCGAAATCCCACGCTTTCAGCGCCTCATCCTGCTGCCGGACCCAATCGTTCAACAAACCCGCGCCCATGGGCGTGGGATTCTCCGCCCCGGTCACGCCCCGTGGACAGGCCACCCCCAACACCACAAAGATCGCAACAGCCAGAAGTTTCTCCGTCCACGTCATGTTCTCAGGATGAAAGACCTCCCTCCACCTCCCGGACACCTTCCCAACCATCACGCCCCACCCCGCTTCATGCAAAGGTCGATGCTTTTCAACAGCACCGTTTCGTCCAAAATGGGCTTGGTCACGTACTCATCGAAGCCGGCAGCCAGGAGCCGTTCCCGATCCCCGGCCTGCGCGTGCGCGGTCAGTGCAATGACGGGGAGGTCTTTCAGCGTCGCCTCGGCGCGGATGCGCCTGAGCACGGCCAAGCCGTCGATGTCGGGCAATGAAATATCCAGCAGCACAAGGTCGGGCTTTGCCCGTTGCAGGCCCGCCCATGCCGTGGTGCCGTCCTCGTACTCGACGACATCGTAGTGGTTCTCCAGCATGAGCCTGAACAGCAAACGGTTGTCCGGGCTGTCCTCAACAAGGGCGATTTTTTTCATGAAAGATCCCGTTCCCGCTCCAACTGCGGTCGGATCGCCGCGAAGGCGGCCTCCAACTCGCGGAGCATCGCGGGAATGGGTTCCGCCTGTTTCTCCATGGCCAGCCGTTCGATGCGCGTGGCCAGTTCCTGCACCACTCGCGCGCCGACGTTGGCGGCGCTGGAACGAATGGGATGCACGGCGCTTTGAATGGCGTCCAAATCGCCTGCCTGTTCGCCCACACGCGCCGCTTCGAGTTTCCTGGGAACGTAATCCAGCACGATGGTGATCATCTCGTGGACAAGTTTCCGTCCGCCGATCTTCATCAATCGGTCCAATGCCGCCGCATCCAGAACATGACTGTCGTTCACGAGTACCCTTCTTCCGCCACCGTGTCAGGCCGCAGAATTGTGCGGGAAGACCGTGCCCGCGTCAACAACGACTGTCGCCGCGCCGGCACCGCTTCCGTCCGCCCGTAACCGCAAACCCTCTTCACAGGCGATATCTCAGGACGATCGGGGCGGCGGAGGGCCGTCCGGTGGACGCCGGACACCGCTGGATTTGTCCTTGAGTGCGCCACTGAGCATTCGTTCCAGATCATCCCCCCATTCCTCGGCCTTCTTCAAGACCGCCTGGGCCTCGGCTCCAAGACGCCGGGCCTCGTCGGCCGTCAATTCCTTCGCGGTGACAATGAAAACGGGAATGTGCCAGGTGCGCGGATTCTTGCGGATGGTGTCCAACAGCATCAGCCCATCCATCTCCGGCATCATGAGGTCCAGCAAAATGAGGTTGGGGGTGAAGGTTTCCAAAAGGGAGAGGGCCTCGCGGCCATTGGCGGCCATGCGCAATTCGGCGGTCCGTCCCGCCAGATGCGCGGCAAAGAGGCGGCGGTCGTCTTCGTTGTCCTCCACGACGAGTACCCGGGTGCGCGGGATGAGACGAATGACGCGCAACAGGTCTTCACGGGTGACGGGCTTGGACAACATCTCCACCGCCCCCAGGACGGTCCCACGCTTTTCCCGCGCAACAACGCTGACCACAATGACAGGAATGTCTTTCAAATCCGGGTCGCTCTTGAGTCGCCGCAACACTTCGTGGCCATCCATGGCCGGCATAAGCAGGTCCAGCGTGATCAAGTCGGGCCGCATGTCCCGCGCGATGCGCAACCCCAATTCGCCGCTGTGGGCCGCCACCACATGACAGCCGAATTGTTCGATGAGGTGGGTCAGCAACATGCGCGAATCGGTTTCATCGTCGATGACCAGCACCAATTTGTTGTGCAAAGGTTCGCCGGCATCCATCGCGCGGATGTGGCGGGAGACTTCGAGGGCCGTCTCGGCGACAGAGAGGCCGTTCGCGGGCCGCAGCACCGCCGGGTGCACGGCCACCCCCGTGGCCGCCGGATGTTCCGCCAGCACAATGCTGAAGGTCGACCCCCGCCCGGGCTCACTGGTCACATCGAGCCGGTACCCCATCAATTCGCAGAGCGCCTTGGAAATCGTCAGGCCCAGCCCCGTGCCGCCATACTTGCGCGTGGTGCTGGGATCGGCCTGCTGGAAGGCCTCGAAGATGGCCGAAAGCCGGTCATGGGGAATGCCGATGCCCGTGTCCACCACGTCAATCCGGACGGGCCGGTCCGCACGGTCTTCCGTCACCACCCGCACGATGACACGTCCCCGCTCAGTAAACTTCAACGCATTACCGATGAGGTTGATCAGGATTTGTTTGAGCTTGCCGATATCGGTCTCCAGCAGGGCGAGGCGGGCGGGCAACTCAGCCACCAGTTTCACCGGGCGGTCGCGCAATTGCGGCTCGAATTGACCGACGATGGCGTCGATCAACTGGTCCAGCGCCACCATGGAGGTCTCAATCTCCACCCGGCGGGCCTCGATCTTGGACAAATCGAGGACCTGGTTGATCAACTCGAGCAGGTGTTTTCCATTGGCCACGATCCGGTCCAGAAACGCCAGTTCCTCCGGATTGAAGCGGCCGTCTTTGTTCTTCAACAAAATATTGGCGAAGCCAATGACGGAGTTCAACGGCGTGCGCAACTCGTGGCTCATGTTGGCCAGAAACTGGCTCTTGGCGCGATTCGCCGACTCAGCGTCTTCCTTGGCATCATGCAACTCCTCCTGCGCACGCTTGCGCTGGGCCATCTCCGCCGCCAGATCGTCGCGCGACACCGTGACCGATTTCAGTTTCTCCGTCATCTCGTCGAACGAACGGGCCAGTTGCCCGACTTCGTCGTGCGAACCGGTGCTGAGCTTGTGATCCAGATGACCGGACCCGATGATGGCGGCACCCCGCTGTAACTGTTCCAGGGGCAGGACGACGCGATGATCGAACAACCACGAGATGCCGATCAGAATCACGACCATCAAGACCACGATGCCCAGACCGACCAGGGTTCGATGGAGAAGCAACGTCGCCGCGCGATGGCGGCTGAGGGCGGCGAGTTCCGAGACATCGGACACCATCGCCTGCGTCCGCGCGTCCAACTGGCCGATGAACCGCTGTGTCAGCTCGGGCGAAACGCCGGAATCCCCCGGAAGCCGGCTGCGCGCTTCTTGCAACTGGATGAGGCTGATGAAGATGGTCCGGATGTCTTGATGGTTTTGACGGACCTGCTTGAGAAGGGTCTGACTGTCGGGGCTGACAAATTCGGCGCTGTTGAGCAACCGCGTCAGCGAATCATGCTTCATCAGCCACTGTTCTTCTGCCCGCTTCCCGCCGTGCATCACATAGTCCGTCGTCAGGATGCCCAGTTCGAACAAGCCTCTCGTCAACTCGTTCGCCATCATGTTCTCCCGCCACGCGGCGTTGTTCTGCTGGATGGCCGTTAACTGCATCACCGAAGCCAGGGCGATGACCCCCAGTGAGCAGAGGATGATAATGTGCAGCTTGGTCTTGATCTTCATCGTCGGCCTTCAGCGGATGATATTCACCGCCGCCGGTTTTTCCGCCAGGAGCGTGTCGAGGTTCATTAATTGCAGGAAATTCGGCGGGGTCGTTCCCTCCACCAAATGGTCCCCCAGGGCCCACCGGGCCTGGTCCTCCAAGGCCACCAGCAACGACTGGCTCAATCTGACCCGCAGGTCCAGGCGCGGCCAGAACCGGGCCACCGTCGTTTCCGGCACCGAGATGGCCCGGGCCACGACCGGCAGCGCGCGCTGGGGCTGGCTCACCGTCATCCGTTCGGCGGCGATGAGCGCCCGCACCACGCGGCGCGCCGCCTCCGGTTGTTCCTTCAGAAAACCGGCCGAGGCCATCAGGCTGTAATACTCGACATAAAGTCCCGGTTCCTCCAGCACCACCGCATCCGCCCCCAGCAACTGGACCGCCTGACTGGTGAAGGGTTCCCGGATGGACGCGGCTTCCGCATCTCCCCGCGCCAGGGTTTGTGGAAACTCCGCCTGCGGCATGGAACGAATCACCACCTGTTTCTCCGACAACCCATGGCGCAGCAGGAACATGTGCAAAAAAAACTGTGTCACGGAGGTTTTTTCCGTGGCGATGCGTTTTCCTTTCAAATCGGCGGGTTGGAATACGCCGCGGCTCTTGCGGGCCACGATCATGACATCGTTGTCGCATGACGCCAAGCCGGTCACGATGCGAAAATCCTGCCGTTTGAAACTGGCAAACACCACCGGCGTATCGCCTGCCACGGCCATCTGAACCTCACCCCCGAGAAGCGCGTCCATGGCCAGCACCCCGGTCGCACACTTGCGGATGTCCACCCTCACCCCCTCGCGGGCAAACAGTCCTTCGTGGTCCGCCAGAATCGCCAGCGAGGCCAGCGGCAGCATCCCGACGGCCATCGTCACCGTGGGAAGTTTCAATTCGGTCGGCACGCCGCGGCCCGACGGACGGACCGAGATCAATCCCGAGGTCCATAAGATCATGGAACGGTTTCGAGCCAAGACCGTCACGTTGCCCGGATCCATGGCCAGCGCCTGGCTGAGATCCG
>CAZAAF010000008.1:13289-14325 GCA_964482575.1 uncultured Verrucomicrobiota bacterium
CGTCACCGTGGGAAGTTTCGGGGGCCGCTCCAGGTCACAGGAACACCACATCAGCAGGCCCGCCACGACCAGTCCACATACAAGGCCCCCGCGCCCGGCACGTCTTGCCCATATGGCCGCCATCGTTGCCATTGCAGAAAACACACCTTCTTTCCGACGCAGCTTTCTCTGCTAATCTAGCCCAGGCTACCGCAGAACAAAAGCGGTTTTCCTGTCAGCCGCTCGTCCCACTACCGCCGGCCGTGATTGAAATCCACGGCTCCGCGCTTCAATTCGGCACCCGGGTTGTCTCGAACCACCGCATCCGAGCACGACGGGTCCATCCGGATGATCGCGGGACGGTTCTGGAAGACATTGCCAATCATCTGCACCTGATGTCCGCCCGGCGCAAAGGTCACGGCTTCGTCCGCGCACCCCTCGCCGAGCGCGAAGACATTATCCCGCACAATGACCGGCCCGTAAACTCCCTTCGGTTGGTGCAGTGTGAAATAGAGTTCGGGCCAGCGGCGGTACTCGCCAGTCTCATAACTGCGGCGGCTGCGGCGGGGATCGTTCTCGCCCTTGGTGGTGTTGCTGACAAAGACATTGCCCTGCAGGATGAAGTTCCGGGGCTGGTTGATCCACGCCCCCCGACCGCCTCCGCGAAACGTGTTGCCGGTAATCGTCACGTCCTCGCAGGATTTCTCAACGCTCATCACGCGCGAGCCGTTGGTGCCATCCACAAGATTGCCCGTGATGGTGGCATTCTTGCAGTATTCCGCCAGGAAGAACGCACCCATTCGCGACCCGAGGATGTGGTTGTTTGCAAACACCACGTTGCAGCACCGTTGCACGTGCATCGTGTCGCCCAACGCGCTGAGCTGGCAGCCGCTGATCCGCACATCGCGGGCGCATTGAATGTCCACGCCGCCCTTGCCCGCTGCCGACCCGGTCGGCGCGAACAGTGAATGGAATGCGCCTTGCAGGTTGTGGATGATCTGAACCCCCTCGCCGCCCACGCCGCGAAACCGGATCGGCCGGCCACCCGGCCGATCCG
>CAZAAF010000008.1:14335-23895 GCA_964482575.1 uncultured Verrucomicrobiota bacterium
ATGCCTCTTGGTCGTTGGTGTTTCTTCCCCCCCCCCCGCCCCCCCCCCCCCCCAACCCGGCGCGGCCGCCCCCCCGCCCCACCCGCCACCCGGATATGATCGGGGCCCGATTCCACGATGAAATACTGCCGACCACGCGTGATGTTCTTCGGCAGCGTCCCGCCGAAGAAACAAAGGGCCTGTTGGGGCTCGGCATCCGCGCTGACGCAAAGAGGCCTTTCACGGTTATCCAACAGCACGCGATCATCGCCGTCAGCCATCCGCACGCCGGATCGAATGAGGTCATTTCGAAAGTAATGCCGGGCGCGCTCCACCTCCCACGGCTCATAATCTTCCGGCCAGACGATGATCTGCCACAGATAGCCATAATCCCACATGAATTTCCCGCTTCGCAGCAGCGTGCAACTCTCCACCTGGACGCGCTCGGCCAGTGTGGCGACCTCGTTTTCACTGCCCGGCTTGGCCGCGCCCTCGACATGGATCACGGCGCCGGCAATGCCGTCCGACCGCACGTCGCGAAAGGCGATATCCCTCGTCACACCGCCGGGCGTGGTGCCGATGACGAAAATGCGCGTGCTGACGTTGGGTTCCCACGCGTTCTCCCGCCGGGCCGGATCGAAACAACTCCCCTGAAAAAAGCCGCCGTGCCAGACGAAGGCGATCACGTTCGTTCCGCAAAAGACCACCCGACGCGCCTTGTCGCCCAGTGTGGCGGGCAAATGGAAACGGGCTCCATGGGCAAACACGGTCGTGTCCGATGGAATCGGCACGGATTTCTCCCCGGTCACACAATAATCGCCCGGCGGGATCGTGACCACGCCGCCACCGCGCCGCGCCACGTCGGCAAAACAGGCCGTCAAGGCCGGGGTGTCGTCGCTCACCCCATCCGCCTTCGGCGAATAGGTCGAGAGATTGACCGCGCGGCGGCCGGGACCGGAGGTTTCCCCATTCCACGCGGCACCCGTGCACAGGGCGAGCGTGATCAACAAGAACAGGATCGAAGGCATGGCGGGATTATCGCCGCGCTTCGTTATGCGGCAATGATATTCTCGCCACGGGTTCCTGGGCGCGAGCCGGGATTAACGCCGGCTGGCCGAAGTCAAGAATCGCCATCCTCCGGTCAATTCTGACTATTCACACCCGCCCCCGGCTGGCCCATGCTGGTCCCGTGTTGAACCCTGGCGCACGACAACGAGGATGCGAATTTGGAGAGGCCGCCGCTGCCCAAAGATGCTAGACTCTGAAGTCTGAAATGATGAACCCAAAGAATCCAGCCGACCCAGGATCGTTGCGAGCCGTCCTCGCGTACGAACCCCAGCCGCTGAAATTCGGTACCAGCGGCCGCCGCGGCGACGTCGTGCATCTGACACAACTCGAAATCTACATCAATGCCCTGGCGGAACTGGAATATCTCCAGTCCCTCCCCCGTACCGGAGGCGGCATTGTGCGCGGCGACGAGTTCTTCTTCGCCTGCGATCTGCGGCCCAGTTCCACCCGCTATGTGCCGGAGGAAAAAGGCCGGGGCGAGATCGCTCAGGCCATCGTGTGCGCCCTCCGCGACGCCGGCATGCAGCCGGTCAATCTCGGCCTGATCCCCACGCCGGCACTGACCTGCCATGCCCTCCAGCGCGGCAAGGGCAGCATCATGATCACCGGCAGCCATATTCCGTTCGAGCGCAACGGGTACAAAACCAACACCGCGCACGGCGAGCTGCTAAAAAAGGACGAGGCGCCGATCAACGCGCGGGTCGAGCAGGTACGCGAGCGGGTTTACAACCAACCGTTCGTCGAGTCGTTGTTCAACGAGCAGGGGCTTTTCAAATCCGGTTCCCAGGCCCTGCCGCCGGAAGACCCGGCCGGCCGCCTTGGATACATCCGGCGGTACACCGAATTCTTCGCCGGGCGCAGTCTGGGGGGCAAACGCCTGCTGTTTTATCAGCACTCGGCGGTGGGCCGCGACCTGGTGATCGACATCCTGCGCCATCTCGGCGCGGAAGTGATCCCGACCGGCCGGAGCGAGACGTTTGTGCCGATTGACACCGAGAACATCGACGAGGAACAACTCGGCACGATCCAGTCCCTGGTGGACAAGGCCACGGCTGAACACGGGCCGTTCGACGCTGTGATCTCTACCGATGGCGACAGTGACCGGCCGTTGGTGCTCGGCGTGGAACTGTCGGGCCGCGTGAGGTTTTTCAGCGGCGATCTCGTGGGCATGATCGTGGCGGAGTTTTTGGGCGCAGATGCCGTGGTGGTACCCATCAGTTGCAATGACGCCATCGACCGCGGCGTGCTGAAGGAGTCCGTCGAACCCAAGACGCGGATCGGCTCGCCCTTTGTCATCGCCGGCATGGAAAAGGCGCGGGTCAAGGGCTGCAAGGTCGTCTGCGGATGGGAAGCCAACGGCGGTTTCCTGACGGGTTCGGACATCGCCTACGGCGGCCGGCTGTTGCGCGCACTGCCCACGCGCGACGCGATGCTGCCGATCCTGGGCGTGCTGTTCAGCATGGTCGAACAAAGTGTGCCCCTGGCCACGCTGTTCGACCGGTTGCCCCAACGATTCAGCCGGGCGGCGCTGTTGAAAAAATTTCCGCGCCCGGTCAGCCTGCGCATTATGGCGCGTTTTTCACCAGCGGACGCGGATACCCGGGATATCCTCTTTGAAAAAGGCCGCGCCATCCTGCTCGACGACACGCAGCGCGAATTATCGGCACCCGGGCCACGAACGCAGGCGGCAATGGCTCTCCGGGACGATTTGGCCGTTTTTTTCCAGGCGGCGGCGGGCTTCGGTGACATCACGAGGCTCAACTACACGGACGGTGTGCGCGTCTATTTCAGCAACGGGGACGTGGCCCACTTCCGCCCGTCGGGCAATGCCGACGAGCTGCGCATTTATGCCGTCGCCGACACGCTGGCGCGCGCCGAGGCCATCGTCAAACTGGGCGTGGCCGAGCCGGACGGGATTCTGCGGCGGCTGGAAAAGGCTGTGACGGCCTAGCACCGGCGGCTTGACAAAAACCTTTTTGATTTAGAAACGAAAAGTCGGGATGAAAGGACCATGAAACGCATGAACACGGAACACCTCCAACTCACGGCGGCGGCTGCCGCCCTCTCGGTTGCGTTGTACTGCACCGGCTGTGCGGACCAGGCCGCCAGCGACTCCAAGGCGGCGCCCGCGGTCGGCCCGGCCCCCACGGCCACCGCGGCGGCGGCACCCGCCGCAGCGCCCGGGGCGGCGAAGGAAAAGTTCCAGCCAACGCTGGACTCGCTCAAGCAATACGAGTGTCCCGAATGGTTCCGCGACGCGAAGTTCGGCATCTGGGCGCACTGGGGACCGCAGGCGGTACCCATGGACGGCGACTGGTATGCGCGCGGCATGTATGAGGAAGGCAACAAGCATTACAAGTACCACCTCGAACATTTCGGGCATCCGTCGGAGTTCGGCTACAAGGACATCATCCCGCTGTGGAAGGCCGAGAAATGGAATCCCGACCGGCTGATGCAGCTCTACAAGAAGGCCGGCGCGAAGTATTTCGTCAGCATGGGATCGCATCACGACAACTTCTTCCTCTGGAACTCCAAGCTCCACAAGTGGAACGCCGTGAACATGGGACCGAAACGCGACGTGGTGGGCGATTGGCAGAAGGCGGCGAAGAAATACGGCCTGCGTTTTGGCGTGTCGGAACACCTCGGGGCGAGTTTCACCTGGTTCCAGAGCAGCCATCGCGCGGACAAGAACGGGCCAAAGGCCGGCGTCCCCTACGACGGCGCGAATTCCAAGTTCTGGGATCTCTATCATTTCCCCGCCGAGCCGGACGACAAGGGCTGGTACAGCACCAACGAGAAATGGCAGAAGCAGTGGTTTGCCGAAATCCAGGAACTGGTGGACAACTACCATCCCGACCTGCTTTACAGCGACGGCGGGGTTGCGTTCGGCACGAATCACGTCGTGGGCTTGAGCATGATCGCCCACTATTACAACGGCAGCGCCGCCCGCCACGGCGGCAAGGAGGACGTGGTCTATAACTGCAAACAGAAATCCGGCGGCCGCTGGGTCGAGGACCTCGAGCGCGGCATCATGCCGAAGATCGAGCCCTCCCCGTGGCAGACGGACACGTCCATCGGCGACTGGTTCTACAACCGCAACTGGAAGTTCCGCCCACTGAGCTGGGTGGTGCACACGCTGGTGGACAACGTCAGCAAGAACGGCAACCTCCTGCTTAACGTCGTCCAGCGCCCCGACGGGTCGCTCGATCCCGAGGTGGAACAGATGCTCAGGGAGATGGCGGATTGGACGGCCATCCATGGCGAAGCCATCTTCGGTTCGCGGCCGTGGCTGGTCTATGGCGAAGGCCCTGTCCGCGCCAAGGGCGGCCATTTCAAGGAGGATTTCAAGTATTCCTCCAAGGACATCCGCTTCACGACACAAGGCCCCGCACTCTACGCCATCGCACTCGGCTGGCCGCAGGACGGCCGCATCACCATCCGGTCCCTCGCCAAGACGTCGAGCGAGAGCGTGAACCGCATCACGAATGTCAAACTGCTGGGCTCCAGTGCGAAGCTCGACTGGAAGCAAACCGCGGACGGCCTGGTCTTCACGCTCCCGGCACAGAAGGTCTCGGAACACACGGTGGGCCTGAAGATCACCGGCGCCAACCTCACGCCCGTGCCGTTCGAACAGGTGTCTGAACCGATGCATGCGGACGACAAGGGCGTCTTCAGCCTTCGCGCCGACGACGCCGATCTTCACGGCACACGCATCAAACAGGAAACCAAAGGCGTGCACACCAACATCGGCTTCTGGGACAAGAGCGACGAATGGGTATCGTGGAAGGTAAAATTCGACGCACCGGGCAAGTATAAGGTCAGCGCGACCTACTCAGCCTGTAACCATACCGAGTTTGTCGTCGAACTGGCCGGCAAGCGCCTCACGGCCAAGGCGGCCAAGACCGCCGGCTGGGAGGATTTCAAAGGCGTGGGGCTCGGCCAGGTCGAAATCACCCAAGCCGGTGAGCAACTCGTCGCCGTGCGGGCGAAAGATCCGGCCACGTGGAAAGCCATCAACCTCCGCGCGGTCCGGCTGCAACCGGTGCCCTAGACCTCCGGGCGGTCTTCGCGCCGCATATCGACGCACCGGCATCGCCGCGCGCCAGCCGGAGAAACTGGCGCGCGATGCCGGCGTGAGAACACACTTCATGCGTTCGCGCCCGGCAACGGGCGCATCCATGACACTGGAGTGAACGCAACGGGAGGCCCGTATCAGGCCGTGGGCGCCGGCGGCGGTTCCGGCGCGGGCGGAACGACCGGCGCGACCGGGGCGGGCGGAGCGGCCACCACGGAAGGCGCGGCAACAATGCGGCGGAGCAACTCAATGCCCTGGCGCACGTCGGCAATCTGTTGGTCGCCGGTGATCTCGCGCTCGATGGTGAGCGGCCCTTGATAGCCAATCTCGCGGAGTTTGGCGATGAACCGCTCGAAACCGACTTCGCCCTGGCCGAGTGGCACTTCCTGCCCCAATTTGCCCGGTTCGGCCGGCGACTTGCCGTCCTTGCAGTGAACCGTGACCACCTGGGCGGCGAGTTTACCAAGTGCCACGATGGGATCGCCGGAACCGTACAGCACCATATTCGCCGGGTCGAAATTGACTTTGACGTTGGTTTCCTTCGTGTCGGCAATCAGGCGCAGCAGGACATCCGCGGGCTCCTGGCCGGTCTCGAAGCAAAGTTGCTGGCCATTGAACCGGCAGTGGTCCGCCAGCCGCCGCAACATGCCTACAATGGGCGCATACTCGGGGTCGTTGGGATTCTCCGGCACGCAGCCGACGTGAAACGCGAAACGCTGGATCCCCACCTCGCAGGCGAAGTCGCTGAGTTTTTTGGTAATTTCCAGCCGGTCTGCGCGCAGATTCGGCGGCACCAAACCAACCGTATCGCGCACGGCGGCGATATCCGCGTAGCTCTCGCCGTCAAACGCAGCGAAGAGCGTGACCCATTCGATGCCGGAGCCTTGAAGCAACTTGGCCAGCGCGCGGCGTTTGGCGGCGCTGTCAATGTCGCGCCACAAAATGCCCACCTGCCCGCAACCCAACCCGAGGGACTTGATTGTGTTGATCTTCGCTTCCGCTTCGTTGGCCCAGATCATGAGGCCGATATCAAATGGTTTCATTCCGCTCCTTTCGATTTCCCGTCAGGGATGCAATCGTTCGGTCCACTGACGCGTCCCATACTTCTCCGAACAGAGCCGTTCTGCCAAGTCAAATAACGCCGGGGACGGCTGAAACTCCTCGAACACCGCGCCGAGTTGTCGTTCGAAACCGGTCCGCAGCACGCCGTCGAGAGCCCACGCCGGGTCCGTACCGCCCAACGGCGACGGCGAAAGGATGGAGCCCTGATGCAACAAGCCGCGCTTGAGCCGGCGTTGCGCCGCGCCGGCGACTTTCCGACCGGCCACGACCACATCGTATTGGACCGGGCCCGCAAAGCAGACATTACGGTCGTTGTCGTTGCAGCAGGGTGCCAGCGTGGCGGCAATGCCGGCCAGCAGCAGCGCCTCCGTCACCGCGCCGTGGAGCAACCGGTAACACTCCGGCGTCGGCAGCCGGTAAAGCGAATGCGGCGGCGGGGCCACCACCGTGTACGTGATGTCGTGCGCATGGTCCACCAACCCGCCACCGGTCGGCCGGCGCACCACCGGACGGCCCGGCGCCAGATCCGGCGAGTATCGCTGGAGCAACCCGATGGTGACCGCAGGTGCATTCCACCGATAGAGCCGCAACAACGGCCGGCCGCGTTCGGGGGCCGTGCGCAACAGCGCCTCGTCCATCGCCATGTTCAGGGCGGGATCGTGCGAGCCATCGAGCCAAAGATGCCAGGGTTCGCTCATACAAAGTCCGTTGCGTTCTTCAGGGCGGAAAACCGAATGTTTCCCGCGGGATTATGGCGTAAAATCCTGGTCCTTCTTCAACCGGGCGCAGAAGGCGGCGACGAGTTTGGCGCCATTCTCCAAGTCATCGAGCGAGAGCAGTTCGTTGGGTGTGTGCATGTAGCGCAACGGTACCGAGAGCAGGCCTGTGGCCATGCCGGCACGGGTGCGCTGCATGACGTTGGCGTCGGTGCCCGTGCCACCGGCGGCGGTGCTGATCTGGTACGGAATCTTCTCCTTCTTCGCCGTCTCGACCAGCAGGTCGAACACGCGCGGGTTGATGTTCGGGCCGCGACAGATTTTCGGTCCCTTGCCAACCTGATAATCCCCCACCTTTTTCTTGTCCACGCCGGGGCAGTCCGTGGCGTGGCCCACGTCAAGCGCAATACCCACCTCCGCCTCGCTGGCGAACGCGCTGGTCTGCGCGCCACGCAGGCCGATCTCTTCCTGCACCGTGGAAACACCGATGATGGATGCGTCGAACTTCCGGCCCTGCAACAGGCGCAACACCTCGGTCACAATCCACGTGCCCATCTTGTTGTCGAACGCCATCGACACGGCGCGATGATGCGGCAGCTCGGTGAACGGCTGATAGAACACGCCCGCATCGCCCAGCGACACCAGCTTCTCCGCATCCTTCTTGCTGGTCGCACCGATGTCCACGTACAAGTCCTCGATCTTCGGCACGCGCTTGCGGTCGTCGCTGTCCATCAGATGGATCGCCTTGCGGCCGAGCACGCCGGGCACCAGACCCTGCCGGGTCATGATGACCACGCGGTGCGCCGTAGCCACCACCGGGTCCACGCCGCCGATCTGGTCCACATACAGGAACCCGTCATCGGAAATGTACTGAACGAGGAATCCGATCTGGTCGCAATGGCCGGCGAGCATGACGCGCGGGCGGCCGACGGGATTGCGGATGCCAAAGACGTTGCCCATCACGTCGGTTTTGACCTCGTCGCACCACGGCCGGATGCGCTCGCGAACGAGTTGCTGGACCTGCTGCTCGTAGCCGGACGGGCTGGGCGTTTCGACGAGCTGCTTGAGGAAGGCTTTGGAATCGGGCGTCATGGTGGTAATGGGGAGAAACCGCAATCTGTGATGGGTGACTGGCAACTCGTAATTTGTGATTGGGACTTGTTATCCGTAACCCGAAATCCGGGATTTGCAACCGCCATCAGCCGGCTTGCGGGCCGGCGGACACGAGGTCGGCGGCCGTATCCTTGAATTGCTCGAAGTTCTTGATGAACAGACGCGCCACCTCGCGGGCCTGCGCGTCGTATTCGGCCGGGTTCTTCCAGGTGGCACGGATGTCGAGCACTTGCGCGGGCACGCCGGGACAGCGCTTCGGGACCTGGAATCCAAAAACCGGGTCGGTGATCATCGGGACGCGGTCCAGTTCGCCCTTGAGAATGGCATGGACGGTGGCGCGGTTGTAAGCCAGTTCAATACGGCTGCCGACGCCGCACGGGCCACCCACCCAACCGGTACTGACGAGATAACAACGGACGTTGTGTTCGCGCATCTTTTTCGCCAGCAACTCGGCATAGACCCGCGCGGACAACGGCAGGAAGGGCGAGCCAAAACAGGCACTGAACGTCGCCTGGGGTTCGCGCCCCATGCCCGCCTCGGTGCCCGCCAGACGCGCCGTGTAGCCGGAGAGGAAATGGTACATCGCCTGCCGCTCGTCGAGCCGGGCCACCGGCGGCATGACGCCGAACGCATCGGCCGTCAGGAACACGATCGAGCGCGGATGCCCGCCGACGCCGCTGTCCATGGCGTTGGAGATGAAATCCACCGGATAGGCGGCGCGCGTGTTCTCAGTGAGCGTGTCGTCGTCGAAATCCACCTCGCGCGTGTCGGGGTCCATCATCACGTTTTCGACCACCGTGCCAAAGCGGATGGCGTCCCAGATCTGCGGCTCGCGCTCGTGGCTGAGCCGGATGCACTTGGCATAACAGCCGCCCTCGAAGTTGAACACGCCGTTGTCGCCCCAGCCGTGCTCGTCGTCGCCGATGAGCCGGCGGTCGGGGTCGGCCGAAAGCGTGGTCTTGCCGGTGCCGGAGAGGCCGAAAAACAGGGCCACGTCGCCGTCCTTGCCAATGTTGGCGGAACAGTGCATCGGGCAGACACCCTGCTGCGGCAGGACGTAGTTCAGGAAACTGAACACCGACTTTTTCATCTCGCCGGCGTAATGCGTGCCGCCGATGAGGACGGTGCGCGAGCCGAAGTCCACGCAGATGAACGCCTCGGTCTTCGTGCCGTCCGCGGCGGGATCGGCCAGGCAGTTCGGCGCGGAAATGACGGTAAAGGCCGGCGCATGGCCGTTGAGTTCCTCCGGCGTGGGACGGCGGAAAAGCTGCCGGGCGAACAACGAGTGCCATGCCTGCTCGGTAATCACGCGGATCGGCAGGCGATGCCGCTCATCCGCCCCAACAAACCCGTCGAACACGAACACCTCGCGGTTCTTCAGGTAATCCGTCACGCGCCGCCGCAGTTTCTGGAACTGTTCCTGGGAGATGGGCTGGTTGACCTTGCCCCAGGCGATCCGGCCTTCGCTGGACGGCTCCCGGACGACATAGCGGTCGTTCGGCGAGCGGCCCGTGCGCTTGCCGGTCAACGTGACCAGTGCGCCTGTG
>CAZAAF010000008.1:23905-24185 GCA_964482575.1 uncultured Verrucomicrobiota bacterium
GGCTTTCGCCGCGGCGCAGACTCATCTCCACCAACGCCCCGACGGGCAGATTCCGGTGGACCGGCCCCGTTCCGACGAGACCATGGGACTCCAGACTGAAATGGGAAACCATAATTGAGCGATTGCTTTTACCGACTTCAGCCCCAACCGCAATCCTTTTCTTGCAAGGCCGGACGGGCCGAACGGCGAAACAAGGTGTAATGAACCAGCGAAACGTCGGCGTGTTGGAGTCCCGGGATTGACAAGATCAGCCCTGCGCTTGAATGGAGTCTTTTACGTT
>CAZAAF010000009.1:0-7523 GCA_964482575.1 uncultured Verrucomicrobiota bacterium
CGACCGGCGGTTAAACCCCGCGAGCCTTTCCAAACAGGAAGGCAGGACCCGGTGGGATTCCGGGGGCGACGGTAGAGTCCGGATGAAAGAAGAACCGGTTGGCCGGCCCCCCGTCCGTGGGATGGGTGGCGCGGTGTGCCGAACCGCCCTGAAGAAGCTTTCTTCAGGGCTTTTTATTTATGAGCAGAAAAGCGGCAACATCGCCCGACGGGGGCGGCGCAACCACCACGACATCGTTCGATTCCGTCGAGGCGGTCATTGAGGACATTCGGGCTGGCAAGCTGGTTATCGTGACGGATGACGAGAACCGCGAAAATGAAGGCGACCTGATCATGGCCGCAGAAGCGGTGACGCCGGCGGACATCAACTTCATCGTGAAACACGGTCGTGGGCTGTTGTGTGTGCCCATGATGAGTGAGGATCTGGCGCGGCTGGGGATTGCGCGCATGGTGGAGCACAATCGCGAGTCGTTTAAAACGGCCTTCATGGTGACAGTGGACGCCTCTCATGGTGTGACCACGGGTGTCAGTGCCGCCGACCGGGCGAAAACCATTCGCGTGCTGGCCGACCCGAAATCCAGACCCTCGGATTTGGTGCAGCCGGGGCATATCAATCCCCTGGCGGCGCGGGATGGTGGCGTGTTGCGCCGCGCGGGCCATACCGAGGCAGCGGTGGACCTGGCCCGGCTCGCCGGCTTCGCCCCGGTGGGCGTCCTTTGCGAAATCATGAATGAGGACGGCACCATGTCGCGCCTGCCCGATTTGGTGAAGTTCAAGCAGCGCCATGGACTCAAGCTCTGCAACATCCGGGACTTGATCCATTACCGGCATCATCGGGAAAAGCTGGTGGAAAAGGAACGCGTTGTCTCCATGCCGACCGAATTCGGCGAGTTTTCGCTGCACCTCTACCGTTCCCTGGTGGACGGCCAGCATCACGTGGCGCTGGTGAAGGGGGACGTGGCGGGACGGCGCAATGTCCTCGTTCGCGTCCACAGCGAATGTCTCACCGGCGACGTGTTTGGATCACTGCGTTGCGATTGTGGTGAACAGTTGCAACGGGCCATGCAAATGATTGCCGGCGAAACTTGTGGTGTGGTCGTTTATTTGCGTCAGGAGGGGCGGGGCATTGGACTGGCGCACAAGATTCATGCCTATGAGTTGCAGGAGAAGGAGGGTCTCGACACTGTGGAAGCCAATGAACGTCTTGGCTTCAAGGCGGACCTGCGGGAATACGGCATCGGTGCTCAGATCTTGGTGGATCTGGGCCTGCAAACGATCCGCCTGCTGACCAACAACCCGCGGAAAATTGTGGGGCTGGATGGTTTCGGCCTCCAGGTCGCCGCACAGGTGCCGATTCGAGGCACGGTCACGCCGTACAACGCAAAATATTTGCTCACGAAGAAGACGAAATTGGGACACGCGCTGTAATTATGCTCACTGCCAAACAATCCAAACCCGTTTATTCAGCCGAGGGACTGCGGTTCGCCATTGTCGCAGGCCGGTACAATGAGATGTACACCGACGCGCTGGTCGAGAACGCCCATGCGACGCTGCGCACGGCAGGTGCCAAAAAGAAGCATGTCACGGTCGTGCGCGTCCCCGGCGCGTTTGAGGTTCCGGTCGTTGTCAGCCGGCTGGCCGCGAAGGACGCATTTGACGCCATCATCGCTCTGGGGGTTGTCATCCGCGGGGAGACGGCGCACGCCGACCTGATCGGCCGCGCGGTGACCGATGCGCTGATGCAGATCGCGTTGCGCGATCATGTGCCGGTGATTCACGAGGTGTTGCTGCTGGAGAACGAATCGCAGGCCCGGGTCCGCTGTCTCGAGCCAAAACACAACCGGGGAGCGGAAGCCGCGCTGACGGCGATTGAAATGGCGCATCATTTGCAGTCACTCTAAGGACACACTATGGGAAGCCGACGACAAGCCAGGGAAGCCGCGGTCCAGATTCTTTATGTCCGCGACCTGAATCCGCACGAGACCCTCGATGACTCGCTCCGCACGTTCTGGGAAAACCAGGGGTATGATGCAGAGACGCAGACCTTCGCGGAGGATCTCGCTCGCGGCACGATCGAGAAGCGGGAGGCCATTGATGAACAGATTCAGAAGGTGACAGAGAACTGGGATCTGGACCGGATCGCGGCGGTGGACCGGAATATATTGCGCCTGGCCATTTTTGAGATGATGTACCGCACCGACGTGCCGCCGGTGGTGTCCATTAATGAAGCCATTGAGATTGCGAAAAAATTCAGCACGCGGGAGAGCGGTAAATTCGTCAACGGCATCCTGGACCGCATCCGCAAGGAACTGCCGCGGCCCGCACGCACGCCGGCAGCGGACGAGGGCGCGTCCCCGACATCTTCATGACGCGCGCGGCCGATCTGCATCTGCATACGAATCATTCCGATGGCACGTTCACGCCGGGGACTTGGTTTGGCACGCCGTCGAAGCGAAACTCGGGTGCATTGCGCTGACGGACCATGATACGGTCGCTGGCGTGGTGGAAACCGGACGGTTGTGCGAGGCGGCGGGTGTGGAGTTCATCCCCGGTATTGAACTGACAGCCCATGTGGGCGAGCGCGAGGTGCATATCCTCGGCTATTTCATCCATCATGCCGATCCCGGCTTCATCGCCCGGATTGACGGTTTCAAGGCTGCCCGCGCCCAGCGTGTGGCGGACATGGTGACGAAACTCCAGCAGTCGGGCGTGGACCTGCAGCCTGGGGATGTGGCGGATGTGGCGGGCAACAACAGCGCGCTCGGCCGGTTGCATGTCGCACGGGCGCTCTTGAATCGGGGATTCATCCGGCATATGGATGAGGCCTTTCATCGGTTTATTGGCAAGGGCCGGCCCGCCTTTGTGCCCAAACCCCAGCTCGATGTGGCCGCAGCGGTTGGCTTGGTTCACCAGTTTGGGGGCGTGGCCATTATTGCCACTCCCGGGGTTTCCAAGCTGGACGATCAGCTCGATTTCCTTTTCAAGCAGGGGCTCGATGGCCTCGAGGTGTGGCACAGTCAGCAGAGTTCAAAACAAAGCAAACACTATCTGGCGTTTGCCGAGGCACGACCCTGCCTGGTAACGGGGGGGAGCGACTGCCATGGCCTCGCCAAGGACGCCGTGCTGATTGGCGGTGTGAGGCTTGATTACTTGTACGTAGAAAAGCTCAAGGAATTTCATGCTCGGACTCTTTCAAAAGTTTCGTGACGGCCTGGCGAAGACCCATGACAAGCTGATTGGCGAGATCAAGCGTATCGTCACGCGCGCCCCGCGCCTCGACGCGGAGTCGCTGGACGAACTGGAGGCGGCATTGATTGCCAGCGACATCGGCATCGAGACGACGATACGGATTGTTGAGGAAGTTCGCAAGGCCAGTGCCGAAACGCGGGATGTGGATATCGTCGGGATTGCGCGCCGGATCATTTCGGAGGCGTTGGCGAGCCAGTCCGGGACGCTGAAGACGGCCGCAAAGGCGCCCACGGTGGTGGTATTGCTCGGTGTCAATGGCACCGGCAAGACGACGTCCACGGCGAAACTGGCCCATCAACTCAGACAGAATGGCCGCACGGTGTTGTTGGCGGCGTGCGATACGTTCCGGGCGGCGGCCATCGAGCAGTTGAAGATCTGGGGTCAGCGCACGGGCTGTGACGTCATTTCCGGCCAATACGGTTCCGATTCCGCTGCGATTGCGTTTGACGCGCTCGACGCCGCCATCAGCCGCCAGTGTGATTATCTGTTGATTGACACGGCCGGGCGGCTGCATACGAAGAAGAACCTGATGGATGAAATCGCGAAACTGCAGCGGGTGTTGCGAAAGCGAGTGCCCGATGCGCCGCATGAGACGCTGCTGGTGCTGGATGCCAGCACGGGCATGAACGGCCTGAATCAGGCCCGCGAGTTCCACCACGCCGTGGGCGTCAGTGGTCTGATTGTCACCAAACTGGACGGCACCGCCAGGGGCGGTATCGTCGTCGCCATCAACCGGGAGTTAAAGATACCTGTGAAGTTCATCGGCGTGGGCGAGCAGGTGGACGACTTGCAACCGTTTGACGCCAAGGCCTTCAGCGATGCGCTCTTCAGTTGAATTTGATACGGAAATGATGGAGCGCGCCCTGGTCCTGGCACGGCGCGCGCTCGGTCGAACCTCTCCGAATCCCATGGTGGGCGCGGTGGTGGTGAAGAACCGTCGCATCATCGGGGAGGGATATCATCACCGGGCCGGCGCGCCGCACGCGGAAATCCACGCGCTGGACGCGGCCGGCGACCGCGCCCAGGACGCGGATCTTTACGTGACGCTCGAACCCTGTTGCACCCATGGCCGCACACCGCCATGCACGGATGCCATCATGGCGGCGCGCATGCGGCGGGTGGTGGTGGCCACAGAGGACCCGAACCCGAAACACGGTGGCCGGGGGCTGGAATTGTTGAAGAAGGCGGGGATCAAAGTGGAAGTGGGATTGCTGGGCGAGGCGTCGCGGCAACTCAACGCGCCCTTTAACAAGTGGATTCGGACCGGCCTGCCGTTCGTCATCGCCAAGGCGGCCATGTCGCTCGATGGCAAGATTGCCACGCGCACAGGCGAGTCAAAATGGATCACCAATGAGAAGGCGCGGGCTTTCGTTCAGGAGCTTCGCCGCGGCGTGGACGCCATTATGGTGGGCTCCGGGACCGTCCTGGCCGACAATCCTCGCCTGACTCTCCGGGATGGCAACGTGGACCGGCAGCCATGGCGTGTGATCGTGGATGGGCACGGGCGGTGTGCGTTGACCGCGAATGTTTTCAGCGACGACCACCGGCAGCGCACCCTCGTGCTGACCAGTCGTTTGTCCCCGGAGCCCTGGCGTGCCCATCTGACGGAGCGCGGCGTGACCGTTATTGAATGCCGGGTGCGGACCAATGTTTGCGGGACGGTGGCGGCGGCTTCCAACCGGTCACGAAGAGTGGGCAAGACCACCTTGATCGGAAAGGGACACATCGATTTGCAGGATGCTCTAAAACGACTCGGACAACGCGAGATTACCAGTGTGCTGGCCGAGGGCGGCGGTGGCCTGCTGGGCGCGCTCTTCGACGCACGCCTTGTGGACAGGGCGCACTTTTTTTACGCGCCCAAGATCATTGGCGGCGCGGCGGCAATCACGGCCGTGGAAGGGCGGGGGATCGGATCCTTGAAGGACGCGATCAACCTCCACGACATTGACTGGCGTCATCTGGGCGACAATCTCGTCATTACCGGCTCTTGTTGATACGCAGAACCCCGGCACGATCATCGATCAACCAACCAGAAAGGGATTTCAAACCATGTTTACCGGACTTGTCGAAGAAGCAGGAGAAGTTGTCAGCGTCAAGCGCGGCAAAAAGTCCACGGAACTGACTGTTCGCGCGGCGACCGTGCATCGCGGGCTGCGCAAGGGCGCCAGCCTTGCTGTCAACGGAGCCTGCCTTACCACGGTTCGCAAGCGTGGGGCGCTGCTGGGCTATGACGTGCTCGAGGAGACTCTCCGCGTCACGAATCTGCAGCACGTGCGCCCCGGCGATGTCGTGAACCTCGAGCGGCCGATGCGGGCGGACGCCCGGCTGGGCGGTCATTTTGTTCTTGGCCACGTGGACGGGGTTGGCACTGTTCGCCGTTGGGAACAGGTGGGCAAGGACTGGGTGCTGGAAGTCAATGTCCCCAAGACGGTCATGCGATACCTGATCTACAAGGGGTCTGTCGCGGTGGATGGCATCAGTCTGACCGTGGCCGATGTGGGCCGTGACTGGATTCGGATTTGGATCATTCCACACACGCGCGACGTGACCAACCTCCGGCAACGTCGCGCAGGCGACCATGTGAATCTGGAAGCCGACGTGCTTGGCAAGTACGTCGAAAAGTTGATGGCCACGCGGAAGCCGAATGCGACCGTTAGAAGGAGACCGGTGATCGGACTCGGTGCGTAATTGTGCCGGGCAGGAACGTGGCTCGCGACACCGGGAAAGGTCTGCCGGGTTGACAGGCGTGGGGGGGGTTGGCTAGGCTGCGTGCGATGCATCGTTTCAAGATCCTAGTGTTGATAGTCGCGGCTACGTTGCTGATCACTCCGGCCCGATGCCCGGCACCGATTGTCTATCGGCCGGGCGAGGGATGGGAAGTGAAGGGATCGGCTGTCCCTGCGTCCACTCCCAAGGATCAACTCGAACAGGGCAAGGAGTTTGAGAAGGTCCAAAAATGGGACGATGCCATGGCATCCTACCGAATGCTGTTGAAGCAATGGCCGACGTCGATTCACGCCGGCGAGGCGCAGTTTCGAATCGGCTATTGCCAGGAACAGCAACGGGACTACTACAAGGCGTTTTTGTCGTATCAGAAGGTGGCAGAGAACTATCAGGGTTTCGACAAGTTTGACGAACTCATTCAGCGGCAATACAAGATTGGCAACCTGTTTTTGGCCGGTGAACGTGTGAAGTTCTTTTTCATCAAGACCTTTCCTTCGATGGATCGCGCGGTGGAAATTTACGAGAAGGTGCTGAAGAACGCGCCCTACAGCGAGATTGCACCCTCCGCCCAGATGGCCATTGGATACGCCCGCGAGAAACAGAAGCAGTTTGACGACGCCGTGGCTGCGTATCGGAAGCTGATTGAGAAATACCCAAACTGTTCGCTGACGGAGGAGGCTTACTTCAATGTTGGCTTGGCCTATTATCGCGCGGCCACCCGTGCGGAGTATGACCAGGGATATGCCAACAAGGCCGTGGATGCATTCAATGAGTATCTCGCGAAATATCCCGGCGGCTCCAAGGCCGGTGCAGCCCGCGACCACATCGTCAAAGTTCACACGGACCAGGCACGCGGGTTGTTTGAAGTGGCGCATTTCTATGACAAACAGAAGGACTATACCGCCGCGTTGGTGTATTACAACGAGCTGATCGCACGACACCCGCGATCCTCGTATGCGGAAAGCGCGAAGGCGCGTGTCGAGTTGCTGCGCCGTCTGGCTGCCCTGAAACCCGCGGTTACCGCCGAGAACAAACCATGACTACCGTCCTACGGCTGCTCGTTGCCGCACTTGCCTGCGCGTTTTGTGCTGGCTGCGCCTACCATCTCGGCCCGGTCAGCACGATGAACGTGCATTCCATCGCCGTGCTGAATCTCCACAACAAGACCTATGAACCCCGGGTGTCCGTGGCCATTACCGACGCGATCATTCGGCGCATCCAGAACGACGGGTCGATTCGCGTGGTCAGTGAGGATGCGGCCGACGCCACGCTGACGGGGGAAATCACCAGTTGGACGCGGGAACCGCTGTTGCTCCGGAGTGACAACGTGCTGGTGGCCAAGGAATACATGCTCTTGATTTACGCCCACGTGGTGCTGACGGACAATCGCACGGGCAAACGACTGTTGGACACCAGTTGCGTGGGGCGCTCGCAGTACTTCTGGAGCAGCGACATGACCCAGGCGGAACAACAGGCGTTTCCGCTGGCGGCCGATGACCTGGCACGCCGGATTTGTGACCTGATTGTGGACGCCTGGTGAGACGGATCTGG
>CAZAAF010000009.1:7533-17186 GCA_964482575.1 uncultured Verrucomicrobiota bacterium
AAACAACAAAGGCGGTTTGCGATGGTTCGCAAACCGCCTTTTTGTTGGGCGGAAACTTACTTGGCCGCAGGGGAGGCCGCCGCAGCGAGACGGGCGCCCAGCCGGGACTTCTGGCGGGAGGCACGATTGGCGTGGATGACCCCGCGCTTGGCGGCCTTGTCGAGCGCCGAGTTCACCTCGGGCAGCAACGACGCGGCGGCGTCTTTCTTGCCCTCGGTCACGAGGGTGAGAAAACGCTTCTCAAGACTGTGCAGCGCAGACTTAACGGATTTGTTTTGCAGCCGTTTGCGTTCACTACCACGCAACGCTTTGGCGGCCGATTTCGTATTGGGCATAACTGATTAATTCTCCTGACAATGTGAATTGAAAGGTGCCGATGCTATTCAAAGACTGCGGCAAGTCAACAGCATTTCCACCTGTTTTTACAGTTTTTCAGCGCGCCTCATTTCATGTGGAAACGACTGAGGCGGACGAATTCGTTGTAACGCCGGGTAATCTCGGCCGGCCGCAGCCGTTCCAGCCGCTTCAGGCTGAAGTCTTCCACGTCATAGCTGGCCACCACGCTACCGTACACGATGGCACGGCGAAGGACGGCAGCCGTGGCCTTGCCGCTGCGGGCCACATAGCCAATCAATGCGCCAGCAAAACAATCCCCCGCGCCCGTTGGATCGTGGATGTCTTCGAGAGGGTAGGCCGGGGCACTGAAGAAATCGCCGTTGGAGAAGAGTAGCGCGCCGTGCTCGCCTTTCTTGATGATGGCGTACTGGGGGCCCATCTTGAGCAGCTCGCGACCGGCCTTGATCAGGCTTGTCTGGCCCGTGAGTTGGCGGGCTTCGCTGTCGTTGAGGCAAAGCGCATCCACGCGCTTGAGCAATCGCAGCAAGTCGGGCTTGGCGGTGTTGATCCAAAGGTCCATCGTGTCGCACAGAATGAATTTTGGACGCCGCATTTGGTCAAGGACCCGGTGCTGGAGCGAAGGGTGGATGTTGCCGAGCATGACGAACGGCGCTGAGGCGTAAGTTGCAGGCAACGTCGGGTTGAATTGCTCAAAAACATTGAGTGAGACCGACAAGGTGCGACGGGTGTTGTAGTCCCATTCATAGATTCCCGACCAACGGAAGGTCTTGCCTTCCGCCACCTGGAGACCGGACAAGTCCACGTTGCGCCGACGCAGGAGTCGGGTGAACCTGGAGGGAAAATCCGTGCCAACAACCCCTACGAGTTTTACCGGCGAAAAGAAACTGGCTGCGACGCCGGCGTAACTGGCTGACCCACCCAACAAATCATCGTGGGTTTCCACCGGGGTCTGCACGGTGTCGAGGGCAACGGAACCGACAATAACAACGCTCATGATTAGTCCTGTTTATGTTGTAGATGAACGGCCTGGTGAAACGCCCGACACGCCGCCGCAATGTCCGGCGCACAAAGGATGGCCGATACGACGGCGATGCGCGTTGCGCCGTGGCGGATGACAGCAGGGAGATTATGCACCGTGATGCCTCCGATGGCAAATGAGGGCAGGGACACCTGTTGAGTCACGGCCGACAGGGTAGCCAACCCAATGGCCGGCGCGCCGGGTTTCGTCCCCGTGGCGAACAAGGGGCCAATGCCAATGTAGTCCGGCTCGATCGATTCAGCTGCCTTGGCCTGCGCCAACGAGTGAGTGGACATGCCAACCAGCGCACGGGGGCCCAGCAGGGCACGTGCGGCGGAGACGGGAATACGGGCCGAATCTTCCTGGCCAAGGTGAACACCATCGGCGCCAACACGGACAGCCAGTTCAACATGGTCGTTAATGATGAGCGGAACCCCGCCGGCGCGGGTCACTGGCAAAATGCGGCGGGCAAGAGCAGCCAAGTCATCCAGCCCCCAGGGCTTGGCGCGGAGTTGAAGGATGTCCACGCCGCCATCCAGAAGCTGGCAGACCACATCGGCAGGATCACGCATGCCGAGGTAAGCCGCGTCGAGAAAACCATACAGTCGGCAGTCGGCAATCCGTCTCATGCTTCGGTTTCGACCGGCTCGATCTGCTTCCTCCCAAGGAAGTGGTCGATAAAACCGGTCGAATAGCGGCCGCGGCGAAAATCCGGGTCCTGCATGATGGCGCGCTGAATTGGGATGGTGGTCTTGACCCCTTGAATGGAATACTCGCTCAGCGCGCGACTCATCCGCTCAATGGCAGTACGGCGGTCGTTGCCAAAGGCGATCAGCTTGCCGATCATTGAGTCATACGTCGGCGGAATGGTATAGCCGGCATAACAGTGGCTGTCCACGCGCACACCGTGGCCGCCGGGACAATAGTACGACTCAATCCGTCCGGGGCAGGGACGGAAATCGTTGGCCGGATCCTCGGCATTGATACGGCACTCGATGGCGTGACATGTCAAACGGATGTCGCGTTGTTCGAGCAAGAGCGGCTCGCCCGCTGCGATGCGAATCTGTTCCTTGACGATGTCCACGCCCACGACCTCTTCCGTCACGGGATGCTCCACCTGAATGCGGGTGTTCATCTCGATGAAGTAGTAGTTGCCTTTGGCATCCAGCAGGAATTCGATCGTGCCGGCATTGGTGTACTCAACCTTTTCGGCAATGCGAACCGCGGTCTTGGTAATATGCTTCCGGAGACTTTCGTCCAGCGCCGGGGAAGGGGATTCCTCCACCAGCTTCTGGTGCCGCCGTTGGATGGAACACTCGCGTTCGAACAGGTGCAGGACACGGCCCTTCTGATCACCCAGGATTTGAACCTCGATGTGCCGTGGCATCTCAATATACTTCTCGATGTAAACGGACGGATTGGCAAACGCGCGTTCCGCTTCGGTGCGCGCGGTATGAAAGCCCTTGACCAAAGAGACGTCGTTATGCGCGATGCGCATTCCGCGACCGCCGCCGCCGCCCACGGCCTTGACGATCACCGGGTAACCGATCTTCTTGGCCAGCTTGATTGCATCCTGTTCCGAGGTTATGGGACCATCGCTTCCGGGGACAATGGGCGCGCCGGCTTTGCGAGCCGTCTCGCGAGCCACGGCCTTGTCTCCCATCATTTTGATGACAGAGGACCGGGGGCCGATGAACTTGATGTTGCAATTCTCACAAACCTCAGCGAAGTGGGCATTCTCAGCGAGGAACCCGAAGCCAGGGTGGATGGCTTCAACGTCGCCGACTTCGGCGGCGCTGATGATGCGGTCAATCTTGAGATAACTTTCCGCGCTCGGTGCTGGCCCGATGCAGATGGCCTCGTCCGCCAACTGGACGTGCATCGAATTCGCATCGGCTTCGGAATACACGGCCAAGGTCTTGATCCCCATCTCGCGACAGGCGCGAATGATGCGGACGGCAATCTCGCCGCGGTTGGCGATAAGGATTTTCTCAAACATGACGCAGGAAAACAGAACGGCTTGAGGCAATACCCATCGCCTAGGCGGATTTTCGCAGGCGGAATAGCGGCTGGCCGAATTCAACAGCCTTGCCGTTTTCCACGAGCACTTCGGCGATGACGCCTTTGACCTCGGCCTTGATTTCGTTCATCACCTTCATCGCCTCGATGATGCAGACAACAGTTTCCTCGGTGACGGACGCTCCCGGCTCAACAAACGCGGCGGCCTCGGGCGACGGAGCCCGATAAAAAGTGCCGACCATGGGGGATTTGATCTCAATGGTGTCCGCGCTAGGCTCCACCTTGGGCGCGGCCGCGGCCACAACAGGTGCCACCGACATCGAAGTCGGCGAAGGGGGCAAGGCCACCATCGGCACGGTGTCAAACTGCGCCGTGCCATTGGGTCCGCGCTTGATGCGAATCTTGCTGCCTTCGCGCTCCAGCTCGAACTCTGTCAGCTCGTTGCGTTTCATCAACGCGATAATTTGTTTGATCTCTTCGAGATCCACAGATGTCTCCTCTAAATATTAAAGGCTAATTATTAAAGCGTAGCAGGGATGTAGGGGGGAAATCAAGGCCGTTTTCCAACCGCCTTTGCAAGCACAACAGCCGCTTCCAACCCCAAGAGGTAGCTGTCGGGACCAAAACCGCAGATTTGACCTTCACACACCGGCGCGGTTAACGATCGGTGACGGAAATCCTCACGGGCGTGAATGTTCGACAGGTGAATCTCCACAGCGGGCAACTCCACGGCAGCAATGGCATCACGTAACGCAACGCTGGTATGGGTATAGGCGGCCGGATTGATGACAATCGCCTGATATTGACCAGGGGCACTGCCGATTTGATCCACAAGGTCCCCTTCGTGGTTAGATTGAATGAAATCAACCTTCACACGAAGCACACGGGCGCGTTTCAGGACGCGCCTCTTGATCTCTGTAAGGGTGGTGCGGCCGTAGATACCGGTCTCGCGTCGCCCAAGCAGATTGAGATTGGGCCCGTTGAGAAACAGGATTTTCACGCAGCCAGTCTAGCCAATCTGCCCTCAAAGTCCAGCTTTCGCGTGCCTGTAGCCTGTGGTTTTGCAGACCATGCCGCAGGTATGCAAAGCGGGATCAGCAATGAGAGAACGACTGTTCTTTGAACCAGCCGTGCATCACCAAGCACCCTGCATCGCATGCAGCGATGGGCGTGTGCCATGCAAATGCAATGCAGAACGCAAGGCAAGGCAGAACGATTGCTACTGTGGTGCATGGGTTGTGTCGACGAAATGCTTACAATTTGACTTGGAAATCTGAAAGAAGCTGAAAAACAGCCGTCGCAAACTGCGAGGCGGCCGCCCTCTGGCATGGCGCCTGCAACAAGAGATAGACGGTACGAATGAATCAGCATTCGAAATAGGAAGGCAAAGAACGAAAATGGAAAACAAACTCACCAAATGGATCGGGGCAACAGTTTTGGCGTTGTCGGTGACCAGCAGTTACGCCATTACCTATACCGTGAACAAGGTGGAGAGCTGGAACTACACGGCGAATTTGACGTTGCGTGGAGTCAACTACAAGAGCGAAACCCTCACGGCAATCAACGTTTCAACCACAGATAGCTCCGTGCCTGCCAGTCAGCGGTCCATTTGGACGTACTGCACGGATATGACCGGGACCTTGGACGTCCCCCAAACCACCAGTTTCGACATGCTTTCGGGCGCTGGTCAGAAGGGGTTGGACCCAAACAATCCTTGGGGCAACGGTGGTTTCCAAAACGCCGCATTCCTGGTGTCGAAATACGGCACAACCGCGGCATCCGATCCCGTGGCGGCGGCGGGGCTGCAATTGGCTGTCTGGAAGAGCCTTTATGACAGTACGGCGCTTCAACAAGGGAATTTCTCCTTCAACAATGGTAATCTCCGTCTGAATTCAGTATCGGATTCGGCCGTGCTGGCTGATGCCAATGCCTATCTGGCTTCCCTTGGCGGCTCTGACTACCAAGCAATCAACAACTACTGGCTGAAGCCCAGTGTCAGCGGCTGGCAAGGAAACGTTGGTCAAGGCCTGATAGACCCGGTGGCCGGCGGTTCGGTTCCGGATGCAGGCGCTTCCGTTGGCTTGATGAGCATGGTGCTGACCGGTTTGCTCGTGATGCGCAAGAAGTAGTGGCTTATAAGGCTGTCTGAGCTGTCTGGGACTGACTGGTCGGTCCCAGACAGCTTTTTTACGTTTTGAGATCCCCATAGGCCAGTGACCAATCCTCCCTCCTGACGGTTGTCCATTGCGTTGCAAATGCAATGCGATTCACATGGTGCAGTTGCATGGCTGTTGTTGTTCTGGTGCCTTGGCGAACGGGTGGAAAACCGATTTTCCACTGAAAAAACAGGGTAAACTGCCGACTTGAAAGCAGGGGAGTGGATCGGCATTGCGGCTTGGCATGGGGTTTGCACCCAATAGCCAGCATGAGCACAAAACACTTTCAACGGATAATCGGATCGGTCCTGGGTCTTGGGCTTTCCCTGTTGCCAGCTGGTGCCATTCCCGTCAACATCACGATGTATAATAACAGTTCCGTGATCGCGGCTCCGGCCAGTGCGTTGTCGAGTTTTGGTGACAGTACGGTTTTCAGTTGGCTGCAATCCGATGTGACAGCCTATAATACGGCTTCAGGAACCTCCTATCCCGTGCCAACAGCGAATCCCGACGGGACCCCGTTGTCTAAAGTGAACACGACCTCCGGCGGCAGCAGCGTCACGGTGACTGTTCCGAGCCAGGAATATGTATTTCTTCACTGGGGCGGTCAAAACGGCGGTTGGGCACAGGCATTTTACAATTCCGGTGACGCCCTTGAGTATACATTTAATGCACCGCCGGGCGGACAACCGCTCGTAGGCGGCATCTCGTTCTATTCCACCTACGGACCTGGTGGCGGTTCCGTGCCCGATACCGGTGCCTCCGTCGGCTTGTTGGGCCTGGTTTTGGCCGGTTTGGTTTTGATGCGAAGGAATTGATAATTGCGCATCAGTGGTCGATCCTTGGGTGTGCTGTCAGCGCGTGATCTGAGGCCGGGCAACCGCCTCAGAAGTACTTAAGCCAAACAGACAAATTCCCCTGGATTAGACGTTCTCCTGCCAAAAGTCTTCTGCATTGCAAATGCACTTTCATTTGCATGATTCGATTGTAATGGCTGAGCTCGATTGAGAATCCTCCCCTGAGTTCAAAGCACAGCTTTCACGTTGAAATCCGCCTATTTACGAGCCTGACGCGCTCCAGTAACGCCATGTTCACTTGCTGGCACGGGAGTTGCACAATTGGGAGGTATGAGCATCAAGAAATACCAACTGATTGCAGGAACCGTCTTGGGGTTGGTGCTTTCGCTGATGCCGACGGCGGCCATTCAGGTCAACCTCACGATGTACAAAGATGTGTCGGTTACCGCCGCACCCGCGAAGGCGATAGGCAATTTCGGTGATAGTACGGTTTACAACTGGATGCAAAGTGATGTGACGGCCTATAACACGGCTTACGGAACCTCCTATTCGGAGCCGACGGCTAACGCCAATGGAACGCCACTGACCAAGGTAAATACGCCTTCCGGCGGGAGCAGCATCACCATAACGGTGCCGAGTCACGAGTACGTATTCCTTCATTGGGGCGGGAAAAATGGCGGCTGGGAACAAGTGTTCTACAATTCAGGCAATACGGTTGACTACACGTTCACTGCGCCGTCACTGGGATCCGGAAAAGTGGGCGGGATATCGTTTTATTCCATTTACGGCTCGGCTGGCGGCTCAGTGCCCGACGGTGGCACCTCGATTTTACTGTTGGGCGCAGCGACGAGCGGATTGTTCATCATGCGGCGGAAGGGATGAACGGCTGTAAACGAGTGGACTGTCATGGCTGATACGACTCGCATCTTGATCGTGGATGATGAAAAGGACTTCGGAGTCCTGATAGGTGAGTTGTTGTCCATGGTCAAAGGCAGTGCTTACCAGTTGGACTGGGTGGGAAGCTATGATGCGGCGCTGGCTGTTCTGGAGGCAGACCACCACGATGTCTGGCTGGTGGATTACCAGCTTGGCGGGCACGACGGATTGGAGTTGATACGCGAGGCGCACGCGCGAGGGTGCAAGGCCCCGATGATCCTGCTGACGGGCCATGGCGGTCATGAGGTGGATATGGCGGCGATGAAACTGGGCGCTTCGGATTATTTGCCGAAAGACCGCCTGGACAGCCGGACGCTGGAGCGGTGCATTCGTTATGCCTTGGAGCGGACTCGCGCCCAAGACTTTCTCCAGGCCAGTGAGACGCGGTTCCGAAGTGCATTCTATGGGGCTACCTCCGGCATGGCGATGACCTCGATGGAGGGCCGATTTCTTCAGGTCAATCGTTCGCTTTGCGAGATGCTTGGATATACCGTGGCTGAACTGCTGGACAAGACTCTCCTGGGAGTCATGCCGGCGGAGGATGCGGCCACGACCCAGAAGATGCAAGAGACCTTGATGCGGGGAGGGACGCCCACACAAGTGGAGCAGCAGTATCTCAACAAACAGGGAGGAACGGTTTGGACACAGTGGTCCATGTCTCTACTACGCGACCGTCAGGGCGCGCCATTATGTTTCTTCTCGCAGGTGCACGATCTCACACAGCGCAAAAAGACCGAGGAGGCGCTGCGCCACAGCGAGGAGCAACTCCACCATGCCCAGAAGATGGATGCCATCGGACGCCTGGCGGGCGGGGTTGCTCACGATTTCAACAACGTCCTGACAGTGATCAGCGGTTACGCCACCATGCTCGCCCGCAAACTGGAGGGCAACACGAGCTTGCGGCGGGAAACCGAGGAAATTCAGGAGGCGATTGACCGCGCGGCCACGCTGACGCGGCAGCTCCTGGCGTTGAGCCGCAAGCAGTCGCTCAAGCCCCAAGTCCTGAATGTGAACGCCGTGATCGGCGGCCTTGAAAAAATGCTTCGCCGATTGATTGGCGAGGATGTCGAGCTGCGCGTGGAGTTGGATGCGGCGGCGGGCAGGGTCCGCGCGGATGCCGGCCAGATCGAACAGAGCGTTATGAATCTGGCCATCAACGCTCGCGATGCAATGCCATCGGGAGGCAAAATCATCATTAAAACGGCGTCTGTGACAGTGGAGGCAAAAGATGCGACGGGCGACGACGATCTGTCGCCGGGGGAATACACCACCATCACTGTTAGCGACACGGGCACCGGCATGTCGGAAGAGGTGAAAAAACATTTGTTTGAACCGTTCTTCACAACCAAGCCCCGTGGCAAGGGAACCGGGTTGGGGCTGGCCACCAGTTACGGCATCATCAAACAGAGCGGCGGCCATGTCCGGGTGGATTCTCAGCCTGGCAAAGGTGCCACGTTCACGATTTATCTGCCGGTGTGTTTTGATCCTGTTGAGGAATCATCGTCGCGTGCGGAAGCGGCCGTTGTCCATCCCGGCAAGGAAACCGTGATGGTAGTCGAAGACGAGGACGCACTACGACATTTTGCAGGCCAGTTATTGCGGGATGCCGGCTATACCGCGGTCGAGGCACGCAACGGCACGGAAGCCCTGCGTTTGTTGGAAAACCCGACGAGTCGGCCTATCGACTTGGTGGTGGCGGATGTAATCATGCCCCAGATGGGAGGCAGGGATCTGGCCGAGCGCATCCACCAGCTTCGCCCGCAGACACCCATCTTGTTTACGTCGGGCTATACGGATGACATGCTCGACAACAGTGGTGTAGAGAAAACAGGCGCCGCTTTTCTGCCGAAGCCTTTTTCGCCCGCTCAATTGACGCAGAAGATACGGGAAGTGCTGCAGAAAAACTCAGCACGAAAAAACTAGCCGGCAGCCACCCTTGTCACCCTGACCTCAGGCATCAAGCCGGCCGCAGCGAACGCAGCACGTCCTTTAATTCGTCCAACCCACGGCTTTCCAAGGCAGAAATCTCCACAATCTTGCGACGGATGTTGCGCTTGAAAAGTCTCAGGTTGGCTGCAGCCTCCGGCACATCCATCTTGTTGACGACTATAAGACGCGGCTTCTTTAACAACTCTGGATTGTAGAGTTCCAGTTCTTTCAACAACTTCCGATAGTCGTCCAGTGGGTTGCGGTTATCCACTCCGGCCATGTCCAACAGCAGCACCAGCAACCGACACCGTTCAATATGCCGGAGAAAATCGTGACCGAGGCCAACGTTATCGTGCGCGCCTTCAATTAATCCGGGAATATCCGCAATCGTCAGCTTGACCAGGTCGTCGTAAGTAGTAACGCCAACCTGTGGCTTTAACG
>CAZAAF010000009.1:17196-23779 GCA_964482575.1 uncultured Verrucomicrobiota bacterium
CGGCATTCGGATATCCGACGAGACCAACATCGGCGATGGTTTTCAGCGTCAATTCGAACTCGCCCACCTCACCGAGCTCGCCCATTTCAAATTCGCGGGGTGCCTGGTGGGTGGACGACGTAAAGGTGCAGTTGCCGCGTCCACCGCGCCCGCCGCGGCAGAGCACAACGCGTTGTCCCTCATCAACGAGATCGGCCACGATGTCCGTGTCGTCGATGGGCGCCGGCAGCACCTTGATGGTGCGGCCTTTGCGCTCTTTTTCCACGTCCGTACCGGGAAGATGCGCCTCTCCCTTGACCATGAGCTTGCAACCGGCCAGCGGTGTGAATTCAAGACGGCGGATGACCGTGCCGCAGGGAACCTTAACGATCAGTGATGTCGCGCTGCGGCCCTGTTTGCGCTTGCCTTCTCCGTGGGCGCCGCGCTCTGCAATGAGCCGCGGTTTGTAATAGAGATCCACCAGGTTGTTGGCGTTCTTGTCCGCCACCAGGATCACATCGCCGCCGTGGCCTCCGTTGCCACCGTCCGGACCGCCTTTCTCAATATACTTCTCGCGGCGGAAACTGACACAGCCGTTGCCGCCGTCACCGGCCTTGGCGAAGATTTTTTGTTGGTCAACGAACATAAACGAAAGGGCCGCCGCGTGGATGCGCGACGGCCCTGCGCACTGAATGAATCTGTTTACTTGGCGGCCACAGGCTCGGCGACGGGCAGGACGCTGATGCGCTTGCCTGTCTTTTCGAACAGCACCGTGCCGTCCGCGGTTGCGTAAATGCTCCAGTCACGGCCGACGGCGACATTGTCGCCCGGCTTGAACTGACTGCCGCGCTGGCGGACGATGATGCTGCCTGCGGTGACAAACGCGCCGCCGGTGGCCTTCACGCCGAGGCGCTTGCTGACGCTGTCACGTCCGTTCCGTACACTGCCTTGTCCTTTTTTATGTGCCATGGAAAAAACCTCGTTGCCGGCTTACGCCTGGATGTTCTTGATCTTCACCAACGTCAGCTTCTGGCGATGGCCGATCGTACGATGATACCCCTCGCGCCGGCGCATCTTGAACGCGATGACCTTGTCACCGGCTTTGCGGGCCTCCACCACATCAGCGGTGACCTTGGCACCGGCGACTGTCGGTTGGCCCACGGTGACCTTGTCGCCATCGGCTACCAACAGCACCTTGTCAAAAATGACTTCTTTACCCTTGGCGGTATCCAACAACTCGACTTCGAGCGTGTCGCCGGGCGTGACGCGATATTGTTTGCTACCAGTTTCGACTACAGCATACATGATGTTTTTGCCTTCGTTAAAGGCCGGACAAACTATAGAAGGAGCGAGCCGGTGTCAATGGTGTAATTCCGCAATTGCCTGCACCGCCGAGACCAGCCCCATGATCAGGACCAGGGCGGCACTGACCAACGGCAGCCGACGGGTCCATCCCCGGGCCGCCAGATGCCCCGCCGCCTTGCGTGCCGCCAAGCTCAGAGCCAGCACCGCCAGTCCTAAACCACAGCTAAAAGCCCCTAATACGCCCGCAGCGGCCATCCAATCCCGCTGGGAGGCCACCTGCAGCAGGACCGCCCAACCATTGGCGCAGGGTACCAAACTGCCGGAAATGCCCAGAATCCAGACTTGGCCCAGTGATTTGGCGTGCTCTTCCTCCTCGTGGTGATGGTGATGGTGGGCGTCGAGGTGACAGCACTCGTCACCGGGCTTGCCCCAATTGCGCCGGAGCATCCAGACGCCCAGTCCAACCATCAACGTCGCCGCGAATATTTCCAGAAAGTGTTCGACCGCCTCCGTGGACGCCTGTGTCCGGGCCATCCACGCAACCGCCGCCAGGGCCACCAGCATGAACGTATGGGTCACCATCAGTGTCAGCGTCAGCCAGAACGCATGACTGGCTGGCCGCCGCACGTCGAGAAAATAGCCGGCAATCAGTGCCCGGCTGTGCCCAAACAGGCTGTCCAGCAGGCCCAACACAAAAGCCGTGATCAAATTGATCGGTGCGTGCTCCATGGATCAGGTCGTAAATATGCGACTCTGGCCGAAAGGACGCGGGATGTCAACGGAGAGCACCGCGTGATCTTGCGATGTCAGGTTTTCAATCGAATAGGCGGCGAACGCAGTCCGTCCAAGCGAGTGTCATGAAAACGAGAATAGTAGTTCTGGTCGCTGGATGGATGACCGCGGTTTGCACTGCCGCAACTTTGACGGTGACCGATGTCATCAAAATGTCGGAAGCCGGCGTGAACGACGACGTTGTCATCCAGACGCTGCAATCGAGCGGCACGGTATTTCAACTGAGTCCGCAGGATATTGACGCCCTCAAGCACAGCGGTGTCAGCAACCGCGTAGTCGCCGCCATGCAAGGAAAGCCGGTGCCCGCCACGTCTGTCCCCAAAGCGGGTGGGGCACCGCCCTCGGTAGTCCACGAACCGAGTGGGAGGGACTATATAGGTGGCATGAGCAGTCAGCCCGTGGTGAAAGCTTTGCCGCCCGATCCTCCGGTCTATGCTTACGTTGCAGCGCCGCCACCGGGTTACTGTTATCCCTCATATCCGTATCCGGTCTATTACGGGCCAGGGCCATGCTACTACGGTCCGCGAGTGGGGTTCTATTTTGGCTACGGCCGCTGGCACCGATGTCGGTAATCTGAAACGATGAAAAAATGCCTCGCGGTTCTGCCCAATGTTTCCGCAGGTTTCTTGACAGTTGGGATACGAATAGGCACAGTGGCTCGTCCTTACGGGTCCAAAAGGACGGAGTGCACCAGCGGCTTTATCAAAGTTCGAAGGGGTTGACGTTGAACGCAGACGGGAGGTTTCTGTTTATGAACTTGTCTTTCATCCAGCAACAGGGAACCGGCGCCATAATGCTGGTGGCCGTCACCTTGTGTGCGCTCTGTCGTGGCACGGTTGACGCCAAACCCCTTGGTCAGGCGACGGTCACGGAGACCAACAACGACGTCCGCTATCAGGCTGCGAACACAGCCGAACGCGCCGCGAAGCTGAAAGATGTGGTGCGGGGTTCGGATATGCTGCGTACGGGCCAGAAATCCCAAGCCGAGATTGAATTTGAAGACACGACCATCACACGCCTCGGATCAAATTCGTCCTTCACGTTTGAACCCGAAAAACGCCGGTTTGAATTACGTGAAGGCGTCTTGCTGTTTGACATGCAGAAAGGCATCGGCGGCGGCAGCATCCAGACAGGTGGCATCACAGCAAGCATCGAAGGCACGGCCGGCATGGTCATTCAGCGTGGTCAGCCGCAAGTCATCTGCCTGGCCGGACTTATTCGCATCCTCGACGCCCAAGGTCGGCAACTCGGTCAGCTTCGTCCCGGGGACACATTTGTCGGCGGCAAGGTTCTTCAGATCAATTTGCGCGCACTGAGCAAAGGCAAATTGCTCGAACGCAAGTTGCGGCACAACCAGGCCGATTTTGAGGCAGCGACAGTTTTGCAGGAAAAAGAAATACAGGATGGCAAGCTCCAGAACGCCATTCAAGATGAGCCGCCACAGGGGCTGACTCCGCCTTCGGGCCAGCAGTTCAAGAACGGCATCGAACAATTGCGACAAAACAACGCCAAACCACCGCCACAACCCCCGTCGTCGCCGGGTTTCTACTCAACCGGCTCCTAGCTGGCAATCGAGCTCGCGAAGCGACCGCTCATTCGTCTGGTTCATAGCGCGTTGGCCAGAGGCTAAACGCGCCGACTCCAACGGATGAAGTTCCGTCAGCTTTTCCTGGATTCGACTTGAACAACGGCTCGACGTGGCTGCAACCACCCTCGACTGTTGCGGATCAAATCGTCAACATGCCGCCATTCACATCGATGGTCGCCCCGGTGACGTATCGGGCTTCATCCGACAGTAGGAATAACACAACCCGGGACAGGTCCTGCTCAGTGGCGAACCGTCCAAGAGGAATGCCGTCCAGTTGCCGGGTCCGGTCAGCAGGGGTCAGCAGGTCGGAAACCCGTTCTCCCTCGGTCGTGCCAGGAGCAATGGCGTTGACGCGAATGCCGGCATGCCCGAACTCCTTGGCCAGATGCCGGGTGAGCCCCAGAACGCCGGCTTTCGCGGCGGTATAGTGCGAGCCGAGGGCCGGGCTGGTTTGCCGGCCGGCCACCGAACTGAAATTCACGATGGCACCGGATTTCTTGCGCATCATCTGGGGCATGACGGCCTGACATCAGAGAAACGTGCCTTTGAGATTCGAATCCACAACCATATCGTACTCGTCTTCCGTGATCTCGAGTGTCGGGACCCGTGGTTTATAACCGCCGGCGCAGTTGACCAGAAAGTCGATTCCACCGCTCTCGGCATCTATCCGCTGGAACAGCGCCTTGACGGCGGAGGCGTTGGTCACATCGAGTTGGGCCGGGATGACCGATGGGCCGAGCAACTTTGCGGTCGTGGTTGCCCGCTCAAGATCCAGGTCGGGGATATAAACCCTGACGCCCTCGGCGACCAAATCCGCCGCGATGACCTTGCCAATACCCCGTGCAGCACCCGTTACGACCGCGATCTTGTTTGCAAATGGATACATTGTGTTTTTCGTCTGTTAGCCGCCATGATTCTCGGCGTCGATGTGTTCACCGATGATTACGGCGGAATTGTCGCCGTCCCAGCGCCCGGCGCAAGCGCAAAACTCATCGGATGCGAATATCGGCGGTGATTGGGGTGGCAGTAAAAGGGGGCTGTCCGATAATCCTGCATCGTGAGCCATCTGCCTGTTTTTCATTCTTGTTTGATCTGGCAACCACTGCCCAGGAGCGTATGATCGGCCGCAGTCAAGGAGCGCGGCGTGCCAGGAAGAAAACGGTCGCAGCCAACAACATCAGCAACGCGATGAAACCAACCAACAATTTCGCCATGCGGTGCATTCGTTCACTTCTCGGCACATGGATGGTTCTCCACGTTTTTCCGAATGAAACGGCGATAGCGGCTGCAGCATTCGCGGCTCCACTGCAAGTTGCCCGCTATGTTGCCATTGACAACGTCTGTGCATGGCCTCAGCTCGTTGTACTCCCCGACGGCACTATCGCTGCCATCCTCCACAACCAGCCTGCCCACGGCCTGCGTGAGGGCGATGTCGAATGCTGGACCAGCGCCCATGGGGAATTCTGGTCGAAGGCCGGCACGCCCGCCCCACACGAACCGAACACCGTTCGGATGAACCACGCCGCCGGGCTCGCGAAAAACGGCGACCTGCTCGTTCTCTGTTCCGGCTGGACCAACGAGCCCCAACCGGGGCAGTCGAAAAAGACACCATTCCGCGATGCCATCCTCCGAAGCTGGGTCTGCCGGTCCATCGATGGCGGACGCACGTGGGCTCAGAACAAGGAATTCATCGCGCCGGAGAAGAATGCGGGGGAGTTCATTCCATTTGGCCCCATCGCCGCAGGAGACGATGGGGCGTTGCACGCCTCCTGTTACACGACCCGGCGTGCGTGGCATTTCCGCAGCGATGACGATGGCCGAACCTGGCGCCCCACGGCAATGATCGCGGTGGGGTATAACGAGACCTCGATCCTCCACCTCGGCGGCAAGCGATGGCTGACGGCCGCGCGCTTGAAGAGCACGGACCTGTTCCGTTCCGACGACGACGGTGCGACCTGGCAGGGGCCGCAACCCGCAACGGAGGCCAATGAAATCAACGGCCATCTCGCACGTCTCAAGGATGGCCGTTTGTTGCTGAGCTACGGCAGCCGCGTCAAAGACCAGTATGGCGTGCTGGCAAAGTTGAGCCGCGACGAAGGCGCAACCTGGAGCGAGCCATTGCGTCTGGCGCACACGCTTTCCCCTGATTGCGGCTACCCGAGCAGCGTCCAGCGCGCCGATGGAAAGATTGTAACCGTCTACTACGCGAAGAGCGCGGAGAACCACAATCGTTACCACATGGGCGTGGCGATCTGGGAGGCTCCGACGGCGAACAATCCGCAAGGTCCACCAAACCCCGGGATTCATCCATGAGCACGGGCCATGACGCGCTCCAGAAGCAGGAACATGCGAGGGAAGCCCTGAGCGGAATTGTTAGTGTCGGTTATCCAATCGGCAGTCCGATGGGTTGAAACGGTCGGACCTCAACCACGAGTTTGCCCGTGGCATTATACGACTTAAGGAGTAGCGTTGGGGACTGTTTTTCGCTTTTCGTTTCTCCGCGGAATACTAGACTGGATGCCGGTTGTGTGGTCAGAAAACAGCACCACCTGACGGGTGTCCTGACAACGTGAGGAAAGCGATATCTATGAAACAAGAATCTTTTCGCCTGAGCCGCCGCAGCTTTTTCAAACAGGCCGCCCTGACCGGCGCGGCGTTCACCCTGGTGCCCGGCGGGGTTCTTGGCCTGCGCGGCCAGACCCCGGCGAGCGGCAAGCTGAACATCGCCGGCATCGGCATCGGCGGGCAGGGCGGGCATGACATCGGCCAGATCGTGAAGGATTGCCCGGACGATAACATCGTGGCGTTGTGCGATGTGGACGAGGCGCATGCGGCGCATATCTACAAGAAGTTTCCGAAGGCGAAAGTGTTCCGCGATTACCGGAAGATGCTCGACGAGGTGAAGGAGATCGACGCCAT
>CAZAAF010000010.1:0-23760 GCA_964482575.1 uncultured Verrucomicrobiota bacterium
GGAACCGCCCGGCCTGCTGAAGTCGACGACGCGCGATCTTGCGCTGGGCGTCTTTTTCCCGTTCGGCGTCTGCATCGGCATGGCGCTGGCGTGGTGGCGGGAACACTGGGGCGGTTGTATCACGGTGGCGAGCGTGGTCGTGTTCTATGCGGTCCACTTCGCCTTCAGCGGCACGCTGCCGCGCGGACCGTGGCTGGTCCTCTTCGCCTCGCCGGGCGCGCTGTTCCTGCTGAGCGGCCTGCTGGCGCGACGGCATGACCGCGCCCCTGTCAAAGCCGCGTAAGCTTCCCAACCGGCGCCCCCGGTCACGGCTGGCGGACCAGCTCGAGGCCGCTGCCGTTTTCCACCGTCACCGCGTACCCGGCGGGCGTGGTCACCTGATAGAGGAGTTTGCCGCCGTCCTTGCGCCAGCGCAACGTCACCGGGCCGTCCGGCGTCGGGCGGACGCCTTCGCACCAGTCGAGCTTCAGGTTGCTGAACCGCAGCGCGACGGTTTTCCGGAGGGGGTCCACGCGGTGCAGGCCGAGCACGTCGCGATAGAGGACATGGACGGAACTGTGCGAGGCGAAACCGTGGTTGCAACTCGCCTGGGTGCGGTCGTGCTCCCACAGCGTGCCGGTGCGGTCCACCATGTAGAGATGGTAGGCGAGCGATTCATCGAGCAACTGCTGGCACAGGCCGTTGCGCGAGAGCAGCTCCAGCCGCAGCACGTTGCCGATGAACGCGTTGGCCGGATGCACGTCGGCGTGCGCGCGGGTCTCCTTGCGCTGCGGGCCGAAGTCCGACACGAGCGTGCGCCAGAGCTTGGCGTGCGACTGCGGCGTGGCCACGTCGAAATAGAAGGCGAAATACTGGCAGACCTCCGTGCGGTTGCGCGTGACCGCGAGCTTGCCGTCCTTGCGCACGGCGTTGTCCACGAAGAACTCGCCGTCGAACGACTGCTTGCGGACGGTGTCGCGGATGCGCCCGGCCTCGCGCGTCATGTCCTCGACGCCGTACATCCGTCCCGCGGCGGCCATCGCGGCGGCGTAGAGCATGTTCGAGGGGTAGTTCACATCCTGCACGAAGCTGTTGGCCTTGGACCATTCGATGAAGACCCAGCTCGGCAGCTTCTCCAGCAGGCCGTCCTCGTTGCGATACTGTTTAAAAAACTCGAACAGCCTCAGCACGCGCCCGCGCAACGCATCCACCAGCGCGCGGTCGCCGCTGCGGGCGAGGTATTCATCCAGCTCCACGACGAACCAGAGCGCCCAGTTGGGGATGAACACGCCATCATCATGATCGGACGGGTAACACATCGGCAGCATCCCCTCGGGGAGATGGGCGAACGACGGCGGCAACTGGAAGTTTTCCAGGAAGCACCGCTCGATCCGCGTGTCGCCGCAGAGGTCGAACGCCACGCGGGAGGTGAAGAAGCTGTCGCAGAGCCAGCCCGCGCGCTCGCGCGACGGGCAATCCATGAAGATATCGAGCGCGTTCTGCCGGAACGTCTCGCGCCCGGCCGCGAAGAGCCGGTTGAACCGCTCGTCGCTCGCCGCGAACTGCGCCCGGCTGACGCCGGACGACACATATTCGCGCAGCCAGAGCCGCTCCACGTCGCAATCGCCGCCGAGCGACATCAGCTTCAGGTACCGCAGCGTGTAAGGCTCGAACGATTCCAGTTCGTAGCGGCCCGGCTCCAGTTCCCAGACGACGGCGTTCACGCAGCCCAGCCGCTTGAAGTCCACGTCGTCGTTGGTGAGGATTTCGTCGAAGGAGACCACCAGCCGCGTCTTGCTGCGGCAGACGACGCGCGTGCCGATGAAACCGGTGAGGTTGCAGCCGAGGTCGGCGATCTCGTAGCCGCCCGCGCGCAACGCCAGCGGCTGGCCGGGCGCATACGGCTTGTTGAGGGGCGTGCCGTTCGCGTTCGCGATGGTCTGCAATTCCAGCGACGGAACCGTCTCCAGTTCCTTTTCAAGATAACCGCCGAGCTTCGGCCCGATGGCCGTCAGCGAGCGGTCCTTCCACGGTTTCGCGACCGGCACGCCGGTCTTCAACTCGCCGCCCGACACCCGCCACGACGGCTGGCGCAGCACGTAATCCGGCGGCGCGACCCGCCGCGGCAGCAGCGCCTTCACCGGCTGCACCGCGCACCTAGCCGGCTCCATGCGCGCCGCGGCGTCCCGCCGCCAGGCGTCGAAGCCGGGGGCCAACCGATAAACCTCGATGAACGGCCGCTGGAAACTGTAGCGTTGCACCTTTTGCACGCGCTCGCGCAGGATCGTCGCCTCGAAGGCACGGTCCCCTCCGCCGGTGCCCGCCAGCACGCGGCCGTCGGCCACCACCTCCGCCTGCAGGAACGCCGGCTGGTCGAGCAGGTAGAAACTGTTCACGTTGTAGCCAGCCACCTCGAAGGCAACAAGATTCACGCCGGGCTTGAGCCGGCTGGTGATGTCGAGTTCGTCCACGCGATAAAACCCGTGCGCCGCGCGCGCCGGCCCGTGCGCGAGGAACTCGCCGTTCAGCCACACGCGGTAGAGCGACGACCCGGTCGCGCGCAGCCAGACGCGCGCGTGGGCGGGCGCCTCGAAACCCGCGCGGAACCCGACGAACAGGTTCTTCTCGGTGTCGCGTCCCTCCGGCCAGACCGGTTTGGCCGCGACAAAGGAGGGGGCGGCCGTTTCCCCGGCGATGGCGGAAAGTGCGGCCAGGCTGACGAGGGCTCCAAGGCGACGAAGGGATGCAAGCTTCATGCTTCATCGAATACCCGTCCGCCCCCGCCAAGTCAATCCGGCGGGTGGCGGATGAAAAAGCCGCGTTATACCCCGCCCGCCGGCGCGCCTGTATGAGTGGACACATGAAAGGAACGATTTTCCATCACGCGGCGGTCCTGCAACGGACAATCCTTGTTGCCCTGTTGGCCGCGGCTGGTATTCTCCTTCCCTGCGAGGTTGTTCCGCGATGTGACCGGGGAGGTCACCGATGAAAAAACGCATTCTCTCAGACAAGCAACGGCGCTGGCTCCAGACCGAGCTGACCGACTGGCGCGAGCGGGGCCTGGTGTCGCCGGAGCAGACGGATCGCATCCTGGCGGGCTACGAAAGCGCCGACGAGGCCGGCGAGCGCAAACGGGCGCGGTTCACGTTCACCATCCTGGGGCTGGCGGTGTTGCTGTTCGGCGCGGCGGCGCTGTTGTTGATGGGCTACAACTGGCAGGCGATTCCGCGCGAGGGCAAGTTCGCACTGGTCTTCACCGTGCTCGCGGCCACCCATGGCGCGGGCTTGTACCTCCGGTTCGCGCGCGGGGCGCGACGGGTGTCGGAACTGGTGTTTTTCCTGGGCTGCCTGTTTTTCGGGGCGGGCATCTGGCTCGTGGCGCAGGCGTTTCACCTCAACGCGCATTATCCCGACGGATTCTGGTGGTGGGCCATCGGCGTGCTGCCGTTCGCGCTCTGCCTGGACACCCTGCTGATTCACAGCCTCTACGCGAGCCTGCTCGCCATCTGGGTGGGCGCGGAAATTCTCGGCTACCGGCATCTGGGCTGGGCCTGGGCCGAAGGCTGGCCCAACGGCGCGTTCAGCCTGCCGCTGCTGGTGCTGCCCGGTCTGGCGTGGGCCTATCGCCGCCGGTCCGCGGGCGCGGCATGGCTTTACGTGCCGGTGATGGCGTGGTGGGTGATCCTGCAATCGTTCGCCTGGCACCTGGATTGGCAATCCGTCTTTTTCGTCGGTTCGGTCGGCACGCTGCTGCTGATCGTCGCCGAGAACCACTCCCCCGGGAGCCGCCTCTCGTTCCCGTATCGTTTTTATGGAACACTGTTGACCGCCGGGGCGCTGGTGCCGCTGAGCACCGACGGCTTCTTCCGGGAAATCGCGCATCATTACGATTACTGGTGGCACTCGGGCTGGCAGGCGGTGGCGTTTGCGCCGGTGATCGCCATCCTCCTGTTGCTGGCGGTGACGCTGGCGCTGGCGGGGCTTTTCAAATCGGAACCCGCCGGCGGCACGCGCGGCCCCGGGGACCGGATGCTGGCCGTGCTGCGGGCGCAATGGCTGCCGGCCGGCCTCGCGCTGGCCATGGCCTTCATGGCGCTGTGGAGCGCGGCGCGGCTCAACGGCGGCAGCCGGGAGCACGACTGGGTGCTGCCGTTGATCGTGGCCAACGCCGCCCACATCGCGCTCGCGCTCTGGCTGATGCGGGTGGGCATCCGCGACGATCGCGGGCTGCCCTTCGCGTTCGGGGTGTTCTGTTTCGTGCTCTGGGCGGTCTGCTGTTACTGCCATTGGTTTGGCGACTTTGGCGGCGCGCTCGGCGCGGCCCTGATGTTTGCCCTCTGCGGCATGGCGCTGCTGGGCCTGGGCCTGTACTGGCGCAAACGCAAGGAAGGGCCCCCTGCCGGCCACCCTCTCCGCGCGGATGCGGAGGCGGTGGCGTCCGCCAACCCGGCACGCCCCAGCCGGCTGGCCGGCTGGCTGCACGACCAGGAACGCGCCGTGTTCGGGACCACCCTGGCGTTTCAACTGGCCGTGCTCGCCGGCATGATCGCGCTGCATGCCGCGCCCTTGATGTTGGGCGAAACCATCCGGCTGAAGGTGACGCCGGTGGATCCGCGCGACGTCATGCGCGGCGATTACGTCATCCTGAGCTATCCGATCAGCCGGGCGCCGGCCGACGAGATCGAAGGCGTGCCGAACCTGAACTCCTCCCGCACCTGGTACTCCTGGGAGCGCGACGCCTGGCTGGAGGGACGGACGGTCTATGTGACCCTGGAACCGGACGCGAGCGGCCGATGCTGGCACGGCGTGAAGGCCAGCCTCGAAAAGCCGGCTTCCGGGAAGTTCATCCGCGGCCGTTATGTCCGTTCGTGGGGCAACGTCAATGTCGAATTTGGCATCGAGGCGTACTACGTGCAGGAAGGCACGGGCGGAAAACTGGAACAAGCCCGCAATGCGCGCCATCTCGTCGCGGACGTGGCGTTGATGCCGTCGGGCAAGGCCGCGTTGCGCGATCTGGTCATCGAAACGCAGAACTGAGGACCCAGAGCTGGATTGGAACGGGCGGTAATTGAAAGGAGCGAACGACAATGAGTGATGCAATGGCACCCCTGCTGGTCCTTCTCGCCCTGGTGCTGCTCGTGGCGCCGATTGTCTCGATCATTCTGTCGGCCGTCAATTACAGCCGCATCTCCGCCCTGCAGCAGAAAACCCGGGAACATGATTCCGAACTGGAAGCGACCCGCTCCACCCGGACGCCGCGCCCCCGGCCCCAACCCCCGGCCCGTCACCCCAGCACGGCGGCGGTCCCGCTCCAAACCGCGCCGCCGGCCTCCTCAATCCAGGCCCCCGCAACACCGCCGGAGGAGCCTGTTGAAAAAGAAGTGACGCTGCCTCCTCCCATCCTCGCCCGGGCGTCCTGTCCTCCGACGGCAACCGTGCCCGCGGCGCCGCCCGATGCGTCTCCAGCGCCGGGTGACGCTGTCCGGGATGTGCATGAAACGCCGGCTCCAGCAGCCGAGCCACCGCCGAAACCGTCGTTTGACTGGGAAGCCTTGCTCGGGGTGCGCGGCGCGGCGTGGCTGGGCGCGATTGCGTTCGTCATCGCGGCGAGCCTGTTCCTGAAATACGCCTTCGACAACGACCTCATCACCCCGCCGATGCAGGTGGCGCTGATCATCCTGGCGGGCATCGGGATGCTGGTCGGCTCGGAGTTTGGCCTGCGCAAAGGCTACGCGGTCACCGCCAACGCGCTTTGCGGCGCGGGGGTGGCGGTGCTCTACGCCGGTTTTTTTGCCGCGCACGGCGTCTATCATCTGCTGGGCATACTGCCGACCTTCGCGTTCATGGCCCTGGTCACGGTGGTGGCCTGCCTGCTCGCGGTGCGGCACGATTCGATCTTCATCGCCGTGCTCGGCCTGCTGGGCGGGTTTGCGACCCCGATCGTGCTTTCGACCGGCGAGGACAAACCCATCGGGTTGTTCAGCTACATCCTGTTGCTCGATGTCGGCCTGCTCTGGGTCGCCGTGCGCCGGCAATGGAACGCCATCGTCCTGCTGAGTCTCGCGGCAACGTTCGCCGTCGAAATCGGCTGGTTCCACAAGTTCATGACGCCGGAGAAAATGCTGCTCGGCGTCGGCATCTTCACGCTGTTCGGCCTGCTGTATCTCGCCCTGCCGCTGGCGGCGAAGAAGGCGGACGCGTCCACCACGCTGCGGGCCGCGATGATCGGCGGACTCGCGCCCTTCCTGTTCGCCTTTTACATGGCCGGCCAGCGGACGTACGCCTTCGAATGGCCGCTGCTGTTCGGGTTCATCGCCTGCCTGGACGCCGCCCTCCTGTTCATCGCCCTGGCGCGCCAGCAGGTCTGGCTGGCGCTGAGCGGCGCCGTCGCGACCGCGCTGACCTTGTTCGTCTGGTCCACGCAGGCGCTGGCAACGTCCAACGTCTGGGGGGCGAGCCTCTCGGCCCTCGGCCTGTGCGCCCTTTTCAATGTCCTGCCGCGGGCGGCGCGGCGGTTCGCGCCGGTCATGGCGCTCGAAGCGCGGGAGATTCTCGAGGCCACCGGGTTGATTGCGGGCGGGGGCCTGGCGTTGTTCACGTGTGTGCTCGTCGGTGAAAATTTTGGTCAACCGCCGTGGGTGTTCCTGTGCCTGCTGGCGGCCATGGCGGCGATGGTGTTCGAGCGCGGCGGCGTCCATGGCCTGCGGTTCGTTCCGCCGGTGGGCGGAATCGTGCTCGGCCTGCTCGTCCAGTTCTGGTTTTTCCGCGGCACCTCCGGTCCCTCGCTGCTGCGCAACCTCAGCGTGCCGCTGTTGCTGGCGCTGGGCTGGTCGCTGGCGTCGGCCTGGCGCCAGTCCAGGGAGCGGACCGGCTCGCGGAGCCGCGCCGATGTTCATGAAGCCGGCGCCGTGGCCACCACCCTGATAGCCGCCGCCGGCTTGTTCGGGTGTCTCGACACGGCGGAACTCGGCAGCGACCCGTGGCCGTTGCTGCTGGCCCTGGCGTTCCTCACCGTGCTCCTGCTCGGCTCCGGGTTGCGCCGGGACTGGTCGTGGCTGGTCCTGGTGGGACTCGGGGTCTCGGCGGGACTGGCGACGGCGTGGCATTTCAGCTATTTCCACGCTTCGGACGTGGCGGTGGTCCTGCCCATCTACGGGCTGTTCTATCTGGCGTTCCTGGTCCTTCCGTTTGCGATGCCGAAGACGCTGGTGCCGAGGTGGCCTCACCGGCTCTGGCCGTGGCTGGCGTCGGGACTGAGCGGGCCGTTGTTTTTCCTCGTGCTCTACCAGGCAACCGTGGCGGCGTGCGGCAAGAGCTTCATCGGGGTGTTGCCGGTGGCGATGGCGGGCCTGTCGGTCGCGGCGCTGGCCCGGGTGCTGAAGCGCTTTGCCGCCGACGGCGGGGAGGAGGCGCGCGCGTCCAGGCTTCGCAACATCGCCCTCTTCGCCGCGGTCGCGCTGGGTTTCGTCAGCGTGGCCATCCCGCTCCAGCTCGACCGCCAGTGGATCACCCTCGGCTGGGCGCTGGAGGCGGCGGCGGTATGGTGGCTGTACCGCCGCGTGCCACACGCGGGCCTGAAGTATTTTGGCGCAGCGTTGTTCGCCGTCGTGAGCGCGCGGCTGCTGCTGAACCCGGAGGTGTTGCATTACCAGGAACGCGGCCTGCCGATCCTGAACTGGATCCTGTACACCTACGGCGTCGCGGCGCTCTGCTGCCTCACCGGCGCGCGCTGGCTCCACTCCGTCGAACGCGACCGCATGAGCGACAGCGAGCGCGCGTTCTTCTACAACGGCCGGTTCGGTCTCGCACCGGTCGTCGGGTTCCTGGGACTGATTCTCATCTTCGCGCTGATCAATCTCGAAATCGCCGACTACTTCGCCTCCGGCCGCTATCTCGAATTCCAGTGGGAACGGCGGTATGACCGCGACCTGACGACCTCGGTGGCCTGGGGGCTCTACGCGCTGACGTTGCTGGTCGCCGGCATGTGGCGGCAGATCAAGCCGCTGCGGTTCATCTCGCTCGGCTTCATGCTGCTGACCATCGGCAAGGTCTTCCTGTACGACCTGTCGAGCCTGACCGGCCTCCATCGCATCCTGTCGTTCCTCGGCCTGGCCGTCGCGCTCATCGCAGTCTCGCTGCTGTATCAACGGTTTGTCTTCCGGAAGGAGGCGAAAAATGAAAACACGGTTGTTTGACATCCACACGCCGGGACGCCAGGACGCACCGGCGGCGGGTCCGGGCTTTGCGCCCTGGCGTTCATGGGCAAAGCCGGCCTGCTGTCTGGTGGCGGCGTTGCTTCTCGCCACCCACGGTTTCGCGCAAAACGATACGGCCTCGAGCGACGAGGCGCGCAGCGGCTGGAGATTCCGCCGCACGGTCACCCTCGCCCCCGGCGGCCCGTCCGCCGCCTTCGTCGCGCTGCCGTTGCCGCCGGAAATCGCCGCGGCGGCGCAACCGGACCTGCGCGACCTGCGACTCCTCGGCGGCGATGGGCGGGAGACGCCCTTTGTCGTGGACCGGAAAACCGACCGGAAAGTGGATCGCGCATGGAACAGCGCCCTGACGGATACGCGATCCGACAAGAAGCTGCGCACCGTCTGGACGGTGGATTTCCGCGAGCCGCGGCGGTTCGACACCCTTGAGCTGCAGATTGACGACGTGAACTTCGCCAAGCGGTTTCGCGTCGAGGCGTCGGACGACGGCGCCGGCTGGCGCGAGTTGACCGCCGATGCCGGCATTTTCGACCGGCAATGGAACTTCCATGTACACCATACCGTCATCCGCCTGCCCTCGCCGCAAACGGCGCGCTATGTGCGGCTCACCGCCGATGACCAGCGCTCCGCGCCGGTTGCCGTCCACGGCGTGACGGCTCGCATCGCCCGGGACGTGGCCGGTGAACGCTGGAGCCGGCGGGCGGACATCGTCCAGGAATCGGACGCGGGCACCACAAGCCGTTACCGGCTCGCGCTGCCCCCCGGCCTGCCGATCGAAAAAGTGGAAATCGAGTCGGACGACACGGCGTTCTCGCGGCGGATGACGCTGGTGGAAGAACGGCAGGTCAACGGCCGGGCGACGCGCCGGGTATTTGGCAGCGGGGAAGTCTATCGACTGAAACTGGACGATGACGGCCTGGGCGGCGACGCCCTTTCGTTTCCGGTGGGAACCCCGCAAGGCGGCGGGCTGGTGCTCGAAGTACAGAACGGCGACAGCCCGCCGCTGCGCAACCTGCGGGTGACCGTGAGCGGGGTCGCGTCACGGCTGCTGTTTCCCGCGGCGGGCGCGGCCGGGCCGTGGACGCTCTACTACGGCAACACGGCCACGCGCGCGGCGGTGTACGATCTGGAGATGCTGAAGATGCGGCTCGGCCTCCATCCGCGGTTCGCCATCGCCACCCTGGGTCCCGAAACGCCCAACCCCTGTTACCGGCCCGTGCCGCCCATGCAATTCGTGGCCCCGCACGGCGCACTCCTGGAGGCGCGCCAGTGGAAAATGCAACGGCCGTTGACCCTGCCCACGGTGGAAGACATCTACATGGTCACACTCACGGCGGCGGACCTGGCGGTGTTGCGGCCCGACTGCGGCGACCTGCGTGTCGTCGGCGCCTCGGGCCGGCAGATCCCGTTCATCCTCGAATCCAACGCCGCCGAATCGGAAGTCGTGCTGGGTGTTGCACCGGACACGCGTCCCGCCCGGCGCGGCCTGCACGGCAGCGTCAGCCGCTATCAACTCACCCCCTTGAACGCGGACGGCCCGCCGATGACGTTGCCGATGCAACAACTGCGGCTGGACGTTGCCGAGACCTTCTTCTCCCGCCCCGCTCAATTGTCGGCACCGTCGCACGATCCCCGGCGAGGCGACTCCCTGCTGTTCGCCGGCATGCTGTCGAGGCGCAGCGGGGGCGACCCGATTCAACTCCGTCTGGACGGCGGCCGCCACGACACGCTATTTCTCCAGATTGAGGAAGGCGACAACGCCCCCCTCACCATCCGGAAGGTTCGCGCGGTCGTTTCGGTACCGCGCGTCGTCTTCAAGCTGAAACCGGAGGAGGACGGTTATCGCCTGCTGCTCGGCAACGATCGGGCGGAGCCGCCGCGCTACGACATCCAGAGCCTGAGCCGCGAGGTGCTCGCCTATTCCGACGTGCCGGCGTCGCTGGCACCGTTGGAAGCGAACCCCGCCTACCGCCGGTTCGCGGCGGATTATTTCAAAAACGCGCCGCCGACCGTGCTGCTCTGGGCCGTGTTGCTGGTCGCGGTCGTCGGGCTGCTTGCTCTCACCGTGCGGCTGTTGAAGAAGACACCGGTCTAGCCGCGGCGAATAAACAGGGATGGACAGGACATACAGGATATTTCAGAAGGTGTTGTCATCCTGTTCATCCCGTCCATCCCTGTTCAACGTCTGCTCAAGGCTTGTTTTCCTTCAACTCCCATTTTTCATCAAACAGTCCCGCCAGCACCACGTCCTCGCTCATCTTGCCGTCCGGCGATTTCACCAGCTTCAGCACCGCGTAGTCGCCGAGACGCGGAAAGAGCAGCGCGTTGGTGCCGCGGAACTCCTTCTCGCCAAACGTGTGGCCGCTGTTGAGCACGACGTAGCGGCGCGGGTTCAACGGGTTCGGATAGATCATCACGAGTGCGTGATCGGCCGCGGAGAACGAACGTGGAGCGTCCGAGCGTGAAGCGTGGAGCGTGATCGTGTCCTTCGTCCACCGGATGGGCAGTTTGTCAACGATCTGCGCCATGAGCTTGTTGCTCGACGGATCGCCGAAGAGGATCAGGTTGTGGTTCGCAATGTCGTCCTTCGTGACGGCGGTGTCATCCTTCACCGGCACATCGCCGCGCATCCATTTTGGAAATTCCTTCACGAACAACTCCAGCCGCGCCTTGGCGCCGTCGTTGGCGAGCGCGTGGTTCGGCGCGCCCGTCGGCCGCACGCAGAGGAACGGCTCCATGAACGCGTCGTCGATCGGGCCCTGGAGACCGCCATCCCCTTTAAGGAGACGGGGATTGGAACGTTCTTTCCACCGGCCGTTTTCCTTCTCAAGGACCACCCACGGACGAGCGCGCAACTCCCGGCTGCCGAAATGCTGGCCGTCCAAGTTGATCTCCCCGGAGCAGGGGACCCTCAAGCGCCCGACGTTCCGGGTCTTTGCGGCCAGCCGGGCACTCCCGGACCGCGCATCGACTTCGGCCCGTTCATATTGTTTTTCGAGGCCGAGAATCTGGAACCCGCCGCAATGACCGTAGCGCGGCGTGTAGGTGACAAACCGCCAATGCTTGTCAGGTCCCCGGGGCGCCGCCACCGCCTCGTTGATGAACTTGTCGCTCGCCGCCTTGCTCTCGGGATGCCAGCGATGTGGCGTCTTGGGTCCAATGAGGAAGATGGCGCGCAGGTCGGTTGTGAGCCAGTTCAAGCCGTCGGGCTTGAACTTAAAACCCTCGCGCTCCAGCGCCTCGCGCATGGCGGTAGTGCAACGGATGGCCGGGTCATCCTCGCCCGCGTAGGCGACGAGGGGAACATTGAACGCGTTGAGCGCATAATCCTCGGCGTCGTAAATGTGGAGCGTCGGTTCCTGCCACGGCTTGAGAGGATCCAGCCGGGCCCCCACATATTTCCTCGTGTCGGTAAATCCCGCACCGGCTTCGACGGCGGCCCAGCGGTCGGGATAATGCAGTCCGAGATGCCACGCGCCCGCGCCGCCCATCGAGAAGCCGCGCAGCACGATGCACTTCGCATCAATGTTATATCGTTGCTGGACCGACGCGAGCGCCTCGAACACATCCGTCTCACCGGCCCAGCGATACGCGTTGTTGACGCGGCCAAAAACCTCCAGCGTGATGAGGTCCTGCTCTGGCGGCGCGGTCTTGCCCTTGACGGCACCGTCATGCGACGCGATGAAACTGACCTCGTTCAACGTCCCGCCGCGGCCGTGGAGCACGAGGTCGAGGCGCATCGGCTTCTTGCCGTCGTAGTTCTCGGGAATGATCAACCCATACGGCTGGACGCTGCCATCCACCCGCGAGCGATAGGCCCGGACCAGCCTCCCCTTCTGCGCCGGCCAGGACGGTTTGTTCGCCGCGAGTTCCTTCGCGCGGGCCAGGCCGTGATCGAGTGCGGCCAGCGTGTCGGCGACATAACGTTTCGCGTAAAACTCCTCGCTGGCGTAGCGCAGAATCCACTCGGCGGCCTTATGATAGACCTCGACGTCCGCCAGCAGCGCGGCGTCCACCTTCTTCGCCGAGAGCGGCTTCAATGCCGAGGCCAGCTCGCCGGCTTTCGCGCGGATTTGTTGTTTCTCGTCGTCCGTCGGTTGATACGGCGGCGCGGGTTTGGAGGCCGCGGTGGCGAAGGATGTGAGGCTGAGGGACAAAGCGGCTGCGACCAGGAGGCGGGTTCTCATGGCCGCGAGATTATCCGCAACGCAAGCCGGGCTGCAAACTTTCTTCGCGCGCCCGCATGCACGTGGTCCCCACCACGCTGGTGGTCACAGGGATGGACAGGATGTTTCAGATGCCGTTGTCATCCTTCCCATCCTGTTCATCCCTGTTCACTTTGTGGCGGACAGCGTCACGAAGACCACCGCGTGCGGCGGTATCTCGCACGTCATCCCGCCGCCGTCGCACGTGACGGGGAAATCCGACACGGCATCCTCCTTCCGCGCCAGCAGCGGGCTGCCGTCGAGGTCGTTGCTGGTGAGCCGGATGCCCGTCGCGCTCTTCGCCGGGAAATTCTTCAACTGCACCCGGCACGGCACGGCGCGCGTCCATGAACCGTTGGCGATGACCAGGTACATCTGCCGACCGTCCCTGCCGAGCGTGGCCAGCACCGGCGTGAGCGGGCCGCCCAGTCGTTCGCGGTCCGCCGCGCGCGTCGGTTCGTGGAACGGCGCGGTGCCGTCCGTGGCCAGCGCCCATTCGCCGACGTGGCGGTTGAAATAATAATAGAGCCAGTACAGCATGAACCGCTTCTCCGGCGCCTGCTGCGAGAGAATGCCGAAGCCGGGCGCGGCGAGCCGGTTCAACATCTGCCAACTGCTCGCGCCGCGCAGGATGCCTTCGCGCGCGTAGTAGATCAGCCGCACAGCGCGATGCAGCGTGCCGATGATGTTGGCGTTGCGCCCCTCATCATCGGCCTCCTTGCCGCCGGGCGCGCTGCAAATCATGCCCCACTCGGTATCATACTGGTAAGTCTCGCGCCGCGGATTGTAGGCGCGCAGAAGCGCGTTGACCCTCAATGCACCGTCGAGCATCCGGTAGTTTTCCGTGAGCGCGATTTCCTCGAACGGCAGGCGGTGCAGGTTCGCGCCGCAGTAATAGTGCGGCGCGACGAAATCATAACTGCCTGCGAGCTGTTTCAACAGGTAGTTGCCCCACTTGGCGTTGGAATGGAGGATGTCCATGCCGAGCTGCGCCTTCGGGTCCGCCTTGCGCACGGCGCGGCTGACATCCTTGAAATGCCCGATGAAATCGTCCGCCGTCGGAAACGCCCCGCCGTGTCCCCACACGGACGAGTACGGTTCGTTGGCAATCTCCCAGTGGTGGAATTTGTACCCGCGCCGCAACGCGTACGCGACGCCGCGCGCCCAGGCTTCCGGCGTCAGCTTGGTTTGCGCACCCTGTTCCTCGAACTCCACCACGCACTGCTCCTGCTTCACGCCCACGCGCCCCAGCAACTCCACCAGCTTGTCCAGCGAGGCCTCGACGCCGAACGGCTCGTCGCCGACGGCATAGACGCGTGTCATCGGCAGCCGCATCTCACGGATGGCGGTCTCCAGTTCCGTCGCGAGCGTGTACTCGCCCTTCTTGTTGTAGGGCTGGCCGGTCCAGCCGCAGACGCGATGGAACGACACACCGCCCACCTTCTGCGTCGCGCGCCGCAGCCGCTTCGTCGCGTCCACCGTGAACTCCAGCCGTTCGCCGGGCCGCAGCCGGTGCTGGAGCACATCGTGCGGCAGCGTGGCGTCGTTCAGCAGCCGCACCGGAGCCGGGTCGGGCCGTTCGGTCACGCGCACGTCGTCAATCCACAGCGTCCGCTCCTCCTTCGCGGCCGCCGCCGCGTGGAATGTCAGCATCAGGAACCGGCTCTGGTCGGCAAAAAAGTCGAGCCCCTCGCGCACGGCAAACGTGAACTCCTTCCACTCGCCGCTGGCGTTGAACTTGAACACACCCGGCGATCCCGCGTCCTCAAACGGACGGATTGATTTGTAGGCAGTCCATTGGAACATCGCCGTGCCGGGCTTGTCCACGCGAGCCCAGAACGAGACGGTGTAGATCAACGACCTCTACGTCTCAATAACAAATTAAGGCGACGACACGATGTAGCCGCCGGTGGCCGCGGGATGATGAATGCGGAAACTCGCCGTGCCGCCGTGCGCGCATGAGGTGTCGCGCGTGAAGTCGGCGGCCACCTTGAATTTCGCGTCGCCCCACATCGACCAGCCCGGCGGCGGACTTTGCCGTGCCCCGTTCTCGAAATCATCACTGAAGACCAACTGCCCGTCGTCAGCCGCCACCGACAAGGCGACCGTCATCAGCCAAAGCCATAAGAGATGTTTCATAATGAAAGTCCGGTCGGACATGCCACCCACTCCAGCCAGACCCGCAGTTCGGGTCCGGCTGCAGGAACTGCCGGCTGGAAGCCGGCGCCACGCTTGTCGCCCAACACCTGCCGTCCTACTTTTCCGACGCCTTCCAGTTTTCGTCGAACAATCCCTGGGCGACGCTCGTGCCTTTGACCTCGCCGGCGGATTCCTTGGACAGCTTCAGCACGTCGTAATCGGTCATCTGGAGCCAGTTCAACGCGACGGTCTTCCGCAGCTCGCGCGTGCCGAGCAGGTTGTCGCCGCAGTTGACGACCAGATAACGGCGCGGGTTGTACGGATTGGGGCAGATGAATGCCGGCAGGTGATCATTCGCATCGAAGCTCTTCTTGCCGACGCGGACACTGATCTTGTCCCACTGGATGGGCAGGTTGTTGGCGATCTGTGCGAGGAACTTGTTGCTCCCGGCATCGCCGAACACGACGATGTGGCTGTTGGCGATGTCCTCGCGCGTCACCTCGGTGTCGTTCTTGATGCGGATGTCTCCGCGCAGCCATTTCGAGAATGACTTCGCGAAGCGGTCCAGGGCCGCCTTCCCGTACTCGTTGGCCAGCGGGTGCTGCGGCGTGCCGGTCGGCCGCACGCACACGAAGGAATCCATCAGGAAGTCGCAGACGGGGCCCTGCAAACCGGGACGCTTGCGGACGGTCCTGTCGGCGAGGAGCTGCGCGTCGGTGACGTAGCCCGACTCCCATTTGCCCTTCTTCTTTTCAAACAGGATATGCGGGGGCGCGGGCGGCGGGGCCGCGGCGACGCGGCGCGCGCCGAAGGCGGGCACTTGAGCCTGCCTCGGCTGTTGCATCGCCGGGAACGGGAACAACTGCCCGTCGAGCGTGAGACTCTGGCCGGCGACCGGGTACGGCAGCATCAGGCGCGCGACGTTCCGGGTCTTGAGGGTGCGCTGCCGTTTGTCGGGCGTGGTCACGGAGTCCACCTCGGTGCGGTTGTAGTTCGACTCGACGGCGTCCACATGGATGTCGAAGCAATGGTTGTAACGCAGCGAGTAGGAAACGAACCGGATGTGCGCCGGGGGCTGGCGGCCCTTGACGCAGGCCTCGTTGATGAACTTGTCCGACTCCGCCTGGCTGTCGGGATGCCACTTGTGCTCCGTCTTCGGCCCGATGAGGAACACGCAGCGGATGTCCGTCGTCGTCCAGTTGAGGCCGCTGGGCGTGAACTTGAAGCCCTCGCTCTCCAGGTATTCGCGGCTGGCCTTGAGCGCGCCGAAGGGCGAGTCCTCCTCGCCGCAATAACCGACCGTCGGGACGTTGGCGGCGTTGAGCATCCAGCCCAGCGTGCTGTACACCCGGCCGACGGCGTCCTGCGGGGACGAAGGCGGGTCGTTCTTGAATCCGCTCGCCGAGCCGCCCGCGCCGCTGCCGCCCGCCTCGAACGCCACCCACATGTCCGGGTAGTGCAGGCCCATGCCCCACGCGCCCGCGCCGCCCATCGAAAAGCCGCGCAGCACGATGCGTTCGGGATCAATCGTGTAGCGCGCCTTCACCGATTCCATCGCCTCCAGCACATCGGTCTCGCCGCACCAGCGGTAGCCGTTGTTGAGGCGGCCGAACACTTCGAGGCGGATGTAATCCTGGCCGGCCGGCCCGGGCTTGCCCGTGTCGCGCTGGGCAATGAAATTGGCCTCGTTCATCGTCGGTACGAACCCGTGCAGGATCACATCGAGCCGGCTCGGTTTCTTCGGGTCGTAGCTCTCCGGAATCTTCAACGCATAGGGTTGCATGCTGCCATCGATCTTCGAGCGATAGCCGCGCACGATGCAGCCCTTGGCCGTCGGCCACGCGGGTTTGCCCTCGGCAATCTGCTTGATGCGCGCCAGACCCAGCTCCAGCGTGTCGAGCGTGTTCTTCACGTCGTTGGCGGTCCAGAATTCCTCCTTCGGATAGCGCAGCATCCAGTCGGCGGCCTTGCCGTAGATCTCCACGTCGGGCAGCAGGTTCAGGTCCACCGGGAAAATCTTCTTCTCCATCTTCTCCAGCGTGGTGAGCACGCGGCCGATGGGCAGCGCCTTGTAGGCCTTCTGGAACTCATCGAGCTTGGCGCGGATCGAAGCCAGCTCCGCATCGGTCGGCTGGTACGGCGGCGCCACATCCGGCTGCGCCGCAAACACACCGCCCGCCATCAACAAGGTCACTGCCAACGTCATCACCCTCTTCATAATCGCGTCCTTTCAAAACGAAACACAACGGTCACTTCACCGGCTCACTTCCTGATCGCCGCCACGGCAGCCTCCTGAAACGCGCCGCGGACGACGGAACCGTCGCCGTTCGGCTGCTGCTTCAGTCGCTGGATCATCAGCACTACAATCAGGTCCTGCTTCGCGTCAATCCATCCTTGCGTCCCGTGGGCGCCGCCGTGGCCGCACGTGCCGGGGGAGAACATGGCCGTCACACCGGCCGGCTGGCGCACCACGCCCCAGCCCAGCCCGAACGACATGCCCTCGACGAAACCGGTCTTGAGGTCGCCGGTCTGGATGCGGGTCATCTGCCCGACCGCGGCTTTCGACAGGTACCGCCGGCCACCGGTTTCGCCACCGTTGAGAATCATCCGGTAGAAACGGACCAGGTCCGGCGCGGTGGAAAACAATCCGCCGCCGGGAAGCGGCGGGCGGGTGCGGGACGTCAGCTCGCCCTTGAGAAACGCAATGGGGGCTTCCACCAGACCGCGGCCGCCTTCGCCGGGCTGGTAGGATTTCGCGAGCCGGCGCGCCTGCGCCGGGGTCGGCCAGAACGTCGTGTCCTTCATGCCGAGCGGCTTGAGCAGGCGCGCGTCGAGGAACTCCGCAAACGGACGGCCCGACACGACCTCGACCACGCGGCCGAGCGTATTCATGCCGGCGGTGGAATACGCCCACTTGCTGCCCGGCTCGAACTGCAGCGGCTGCTGCGAGTACCCCATGACCAACTCGGCGAGCGAGGAGTTTGGCCGCGGCTGTTCCACAGCCCCGAGGCCGGAGGTGTGCGTGAGCAGGTCGCGCAACGTGATCGGCCGCGCGGGGCGTTTGAGCGTCAGCGAATCCTTGTCGCGCCCGGCGATCAACCACTGGCCCTTGAACTCCGGCAGATGTTTTTCGACGGGATCCTCGACGGAGAGCCTGCCCTCGTCCTGGAGGATGAGCACGCAGGTGGCCGTGAGCGGTTTGGTCATCGAGGCGATCCAGAACAGGTCGTCCGCGCGCATCGGGGTCTTCGCGGCGAGGTCGCGATAGCCGACCGCGTCGAGGCAGGCGACGCCGTCGCGCCGCGCCACGAGCGTGACCGCGCCGGCGATGACACCGTCGTCCACGAACTTCTGCATCCGCTTCGGAATCTCCTTCAACTTTGTCGTATCCATCCCCATCGCCGCGGGATCCGACGCGGCGGAGGAGGCAGCGGCGAAAAACCACAGGGACAGGAGCAGGAGACTGGAGCGGAGCGCGGTTCTCATGAGACGGATGTTATAAAGCAATCCACTCCGCGGGGCGAGAGTGTTTATGAAACTCCTGCTCCAATCCACGGAGCTACAGGCGCGTGCCGTAACAGAAGCGCACGACGGTTCATGCCTGGCCCCGCGTTTATACGCGAGGGCGTTGATGTGGACCCGTGGGCTGTCAGAACACGACATGGAGGTTTTGAAAAACGACCTGCAACGCATCAAAGTGCGGGGGCGCGGTTTCTGAATAAAGTCCTTGTTATCGACTGTTGCGACGCTTGACCCACCACAGCCACCCGGCATACGCTGTCGTCATTCACGGAGAAAGATCATGGCCGAACTGTGCGGGCAGTCTTTCGCGGGATACGAGATCCTTGCCAAACTCGGCGAGGGCGGCATGGGGGCCGTTTACAAAGCCCGCCAGCCGTTGCTCAACCGCATCGTCGCGCTCAAGGTCATGGCCGGGCAGATCAGCTCGGACCCGGATTACGTCGCCCGTTTCATCCGCGAAGCTGCCTCGGCTGCCAATCTCCATCATCCCAACATCGTCGAAGTCTTCACCGCCGGCGAGGAGAACGGCGCGTATTTCATGGCGATGGAGTTTGTGGAGGGGGAGTCGCTCCGCAAACGGCTCGATCGGCTCGGCCGCATCCCCCCGCCAGAGGCCGTTGCCATCACCCTCTACGTGGCGCAGGCGCTCCAGCACGCCTGGAACAAGACCCGGCTCATCCATCGCGACATCAAGCCCGACAACATTTTCCTTTCCACCGCCGGCGAAGTGAAAGTCGGCGATCTCGGTCTGGCCAAGAGCGTCGGCTCGGAAAACACGGAGCTGACGCAGAGTGGCATGATGATGGGGTCGCCACACTACATCAGCCCGGAGCAGGCGCAGGCGGCGAAGGATATTGATTTCCGCACGGATATTTACAGCCTCGGCTGCACGCTGTATCACATCCTGACGGGCCAGACGCCTTACACCGGCGACAGCTCGATGGTGGTCATCTTGAAGCATATCAATGAGCCGCCACCGGCGATCTTCAAGACGTGGCCCCAATGCCCGATGCCGTTGGGCATGCTGTTGGGCCGGATGCTGGCGAAAGACCGTGCCGCGCGGCCCCAAAACTACGAGCAGTTGCTCACGGAGTTGTTCGCGGTGAGCGGGAAACTCCAGTCATCCGCCGCCGCATCGAAGCCCGCGCCGGTCGCGGGCAGCGAGGTTGCCACCCAACCCCGTGCGTCGTCCCCCGCGCCCACGGGCTCGCACCAGCCGTCAGCGAAGCCCAAGAACCTGAAGGTCCTCTATGGGGCGGCAGGCGCGGCCGCGATGGTCGTGCTCAGTGGATTGTTGTTCTGGTCACCGTGGAAGTCTGGAAGCACGGATATCCTGCCCGCATCCCCTGAAGCGGAACGCAGCGTGGCGGACACGATGCGCGCGCTCCCATCGGGAAACACCGCCGATGCCGACTGGCCGAACGCTGTCAACCTGCTGAAACTGGTTGAACTGCCGAAAGACGCTCTCAAAGGCGATTGGGAACAGCGAGACGGCACAGTCGTTGTGACGGCGGACCATCGAATCGCGCAACTGGCGTTCCCCTATCATCCACCCGCCGAATACGATTATCGGGTGAAGTTCTCCTGTTCGCCGGGCGAGGGCATCGTGCAAACGCTGGTCGGGGATGGGCATCCGTTCTCCTGGATGCTGGGCATCCCCGGAGGTGAAGTCGCCGGCTTCGAGGTCATCGCCGGAGTCCAGATCGGATAATCGCCTGCCCGTGTGTCGCGCAAACCCATGGTCACCTCCGGCCGCCCGCACGTTTCGATGGTGGAGGTGCGCCGTCAAGGCGTGCGCGGCTATCTCGATGGCGAATTATTGGTTCCCTGGAAGACGGATTACCGTGACATGAGCGTGCATGGGGCCTGGCGGTTGCCCAACAACACCCCCATCGGCATTGGAATCTGGAAAGGCCGTGTGCAGATCTTTGCCGCCGAAGTCCGCGAGGTCACCGGCACGGGCACGTTCACGCGCGGCGCGCCGGCCGCCACCTCCCCGCAGCCGCTTCAGACCATTGACCTGCTCGCGTTGGTGGACCCGGTAAAGGATCGCGTGATGGCGGGCGGTGACCGATCCTCGAAGTCCAACCGATGGGAACGATGCGATGGGGCGCTTGTCTATGTCACCGATGGCAGGGCAGGCAAGATCGCTCCACCGGTGGCCCTGCGCGCCCGCAGTTGTGAGGTTGAGGTCGAATTCGAGCGTCTCTCAGGAGACGGCCAGATTCATGTGGATTTCCCGTTCGAAAAAACGTTGGGGCTTATTCTCTCCGTGGTCTTGGATGCCCCGATGATCCGCATGACCTATCTCACGAAAGGTCCGCCTTGGCCAGTGGGCAAACAACTGCGTCGGCGCGTTGTGGTGCGCCTCGACCGTGGCGCCAATGGCGCGCAGGATCATGTGACTGTCCGGGTTGATGGCGAGATGGCGTTCGACTGGCAAGGCGACCTCAGCAAGCACGTCAAAACCATGATCAACGAACCTCATCCGGAGTTCTCCGACCAGCCCTACACGGCGATCTACAGCAACGGCGACAGCTACAAGATCACCGCTTGGACACTGCGCGTCTTCGACGGCGAGGCTACCGTGCTGCGCGACACGCCGGCACGCCCACGTTCCACGCTGTCCCCCCCGGCCCTCTCCGCCTTCTGCGCCGAAGTGGCCGCGCTGCCGGCGGAGCAGCAGGTGGCGCGCGTCGTGGCGAAGATGAAGGAACTGAATCCGGGCTTTGACGGCACGGTGGATCACCGAATCAAAAAGGGCGTGGTGACGGACTTGAATTTTCCGACCGTTGCCGTGGCTGACATTTCGCCGGTGCGCGCATTCACCGCACTCAAGAAATTGATATGCGAAGGAGAAAAGACCCCCGGAGGAAGCGAGAAGCGCAAGGGGTTGCTCGTGGATCTCTCGCCACTCAGGGGATTGAAGCTGGAGGAGTTGAGTTGCAGCCGCAACAACATCAGTGATCTGGCGCCGCTCCAGGGAATGCCGCTGATCTCCTTTGAGTGCAAGAACAACTCCATCACCGATTTGGGATCCTTGGCAGGCATGCCGTTGCTTCGGTTGGTGATTGCCGCGAATGGCATCAGCGACTTGACGCCGCTGAAAGGAATGCCGCTGCAGGACTTGTTGTGCCAGGAGCCACAAGTCAGGGATCTATCGCCGCTTGCCGGCCTGCCACTCGTCGGACTTGATATCAATGGAACCCAGGTCAACGACCTGTCGCCGCTACGGGGCATGCAGTTGGAGCGAGCGTGGCTGGAACGCACCCGGGTCAACGACCTGTCCCCGCTTGCGGGCATGCCGCTTAAGAGTCTGAAAATAGACAGGCCCGTGCGGGATTTGTCACCGCTGCGAGGCATGCCGTTGCAGCAGCTCGTCTGCGTCTTCGTGCCGGCGCGAGACACGGAGTTGCTGCGCTCCATGAAGACACTGAAGACGATCAACAGCCTGGCCCCGGCGGAGTTTTGGAAGAGGGTGGAGGCGGGCGAGGTGCCAAATCCGAAGTGATGGATGGTGTGCAGGCCGGCGTCTGCCCGGAAACTGCTGATGGGGGATGACCTCTGAAAACCCAGGCAAACAGGCCTGTTTTAATCGGGAGACTCCCGCGGGCAGACACGCCATGTCCGTCAACGGTCACGGCCCCTGGACCGGCCGGGCCGGATGCTATGAGCGCGGCGCGGGTGCGGTGGCGGCGGGCGCGGGACCGGCGCCGCCGGAGTTCGCGAGATTGCCGAGGCTCATCATCAGTTCGTTGAGGGTCTCGATCTTCACGCGCATCTGCTCGGACGACTTCAACCGGGCCGAGGCCTTCTGCAGCGCATCCCACTGCCGGACCAGGTTGCTGTAATCCAGGCTGATGTTGCCATCCGGTTTCCAGGTCGCGAGCGCCTGGCGGAACCGGGCCACCTCGCCGGCAAAAAAGCGGACGGTGTCCGCCGCCCTCGTGTCATACGAGCCGGCCATGTACATGCTCTTGGTGGACAGATAGGAATCGGGCTGCAACGCCAGTTGCTGGAGATCCGCCGAGGTCGTCTCCATCCTCGTCACCATCTCGATGATCTTGTCGCGGTCTTCGTAGCGGAAGCCCGTGTTGGACGGCGGAGGGGTGGCGCAGCCTGTCGCCAGGACGGCCAAGGCCGCCATTATCGTCAAGAGACCTGATTTCATTTGCACACCTTTCTCCCGGGCCCGTGCCGCGGGGGTTACTTGATTTTGTCCACCAACGGCTGGATGTGTTTGTGGATCGCGGCTTCATCGCCGGACGCCACCGGCGGCACGCCGGTAAACAGGTACCACTGTTCAACATGCTCCACCGACTTGCCCGGCGCAAGGTCGCCCACGGGGCCGAGGGATTCCGCCTCGAGCATGTCCTGGTTGGTGAAGGTCTCGAAATTGCAGCCGTTGTCGGGATAAGCCGCGCCGCGCTTGTACTCCAGCACCTTCACGAACAACAGCCCCTTGCGCAAGTAGCCGATCCATTTTTCCTGATGCGCGAGGCCGATCTTCGTCGGGCCCTTCTGCGGGTCCTGCGAGAGGGTGAAGTAGCGCGAGCCCCAACGCCAGCGCGGGTCGGCAAAGTCCGTGTACGCCCAGATCGTCATGAACTGGTTCGGCTGGAGTTCCTCGTCGTGCGACTTCTTCGCCGGCAACGGGATGATCTCCATGCCGCCCGGCGCCATCACCGTCAACGCCCAGGGCGCGACATGGACCTTCTTCTTGCCGATGTTCTTGAGCCGGTGCACGACGGTGACGTGGTTCGCCGCCGCGTCGAGTGTAATGTCCATTTCCTTCTGGAGGCCGTTGGGCGTCTCGGGGGCGGGCCCAAAGCGCACGCGGTTGGGACCGAGTTTTTTGGTCGCGACCGGCGTGTTGTCGGGGAAATAACTGAACGGCATGCCTTCCGGCGCGAGCCAGAGCCGGTGGCCGCCGCGAATCTGCCACTCCTTCTCGCCGCGTTTGCCCATCTGGTCGTCGTAGTTCTTGAAGACGTTCTCGCCGCCGACCGGCCCGAGGAAAATCACGCGCGGCCCGACATCCAGCGTGACGATGAGTTCCATCTGCTGGTTGGCCAGTTTGAGATTGTTCTTCCAGCGCTTGTATTCGACGGTGTCCATGGTGATTTCCGCAGTTGGCGCGGCGACGGCCGCCGCGAGGATGGTGGTCAGACAGGCAATGGTTTTCATGTCACTCCCTTGGCATTGGTTGAAAGCCTTCCGGCACGGCGGGAGTTTCTAGCCACCGGCGGCGGTTTTGGCGAGAGCAAAGTGGCGCGGACGGGCCAAAATCCCCACTTCTTCCGCCGTTTCGCTTGCCCCGCTGGCAATCGTCGCGTTAGATTCGGCGGCAACACATGTCCGTCATTGCCACCAACCGCAAGGCGCACCGCGACTACGCCATCCTCGAAACGATGGAGGCGGGCATCGCGTTGACCGGCACGGAGGTCAAGAGCCTCCGCGGCGGCCGCGCCACGATCAACGACGCCTTCGCCCGGCTCGACAAGGGCGAGGTCTGGCTGTTCAACGCCCACATCCCCGAGTATTCCCACGGCAACATCTGGAACCACAACCCGACGCGCCAGCGCAAGCTGCTGCTGCATCGCGACCAGATTCACCGTCTCATGGGCCAGATGGCCAACAAGGGCAAGGCGCTCGTCCCCCTCAAGCTCTACTTCAACAAACGCAACGTCGCCAAAGTCGAG
>CAZAAF010000011.1:0-7216 GCA_964482575.1 uncultured Verrucomicrobiota bacterium
GATGTTGGGCAAACAGGACCGCATCCCGGAGGCCGAGGCGGAATACCGTGAGGCCATCCGCTGCAATCCCGATCTGGCCAACGCCTACTACAATCTGGGTGTCCTGTTGGACAAGCAGGGAAACCACGAGGAGGCGGAGAAGGCCTATCGCGAGGCGATCCGCTGCAACCCGAACGACGCCGATGTCCACAATCATCTCGGCGTGGCACTAGACAAACAGGGACGCCTCGACGAAGCGGAAAAGGAATTCCGCGAAGTGATCCGTTGCCATTCGGACCCGGCCACGGCCTGAACCGGTCCACGGCGGATGGGGCTGTCCGGGCGACTCCCCTGCCCCCGGCGTTGAGGGAATCCCGGCACGGTGTCGCGGCGGGCTACCGCCCCATATTTCCTTTTGCACCCGCGACGGATTTCGGGTTTTATCGCATCATGAACAAGATATTCGCCCTGTGTCTCGTCCCGCTCCTCATCGCGTGCTGCGACGGTTTGCCGGTGTCCGGCGCGGAGGGTCCCGGGCAAATCCCGCTCTGGCCCAAGGGCGCTCCGGGCGAGAAAGGCAGCGTCGGCGAGGAACACGATACGACGAAACCCGACGGCAGGGCCGTGGCAGGCAAGCACGTCATCCGCCTCGGCAACGTCTCCGTGCCGACGATCACACTCTACCGTCCGCCGGCGGCGAAGAACACCGCCGCGGCTACAGCATCCTCGCCTTCGATCTCGAAGGCACCGAGGTGTGCGAATGGCTCAATTCCATCGGCGTCACCGGCGTGCTGCTCAAGTACCGCGTCCCGAAGCGCCCCGGCGACGACAAGCACCTCCTGCCGTTGCAGGACGCCCAGCGCGCGCTCGGCCTCGTCCGCTTTCACGCGAAGGAATGGGGCATCAATCCGGCGCGCATCGGCGTGCTCGGTTTCTCGGCGGGCGGCCATCTCACGGCAAACCTGAGCAACAACTTCGACAAGCGCGTCTATGATCCGGTGGACGACGCCGATGCGGTCAGTTGCCGTCCCGATTTTGCGCTGCCGATTTATCCGGCCTACCTGGCGCTCAAGGACAAGAACAACGAACTCGCGCCGGAACTGAAGGTGACGGCCCAAACGCCGCCCACCTTCCTGATCCAAACCGGGGACGACGGCATTCGCGTCGAGAACAGCCTCTTCTATTACCTCGCGTTGAAGAACGCCAAGGTGCCTGCGGAAATGCATCTCTACGCCACCGGCGGCCACGGCTATGGTCTGCGTCCCTCGGACAAGACCGTCACCACCTGGCCCAAACGCGCCGAGGAGTGGATGCGCAGCCTAGGTCTGCTGGAGTGCAAGAAGCCTTGAAGGGACCGCGAAACCATCTCACCGCGTTGAAGAAAAAGCTGCACGGGGAGATTCCGGCGACACGCCGCCTGGGAATCGAGCCGGTCCGTTGCAGCAAGGAAACGCTCGTCCTCAAGGCGCCGCTCGCCCTCAACCACAACGACAAGGGTACGGCGTTTGCCGGCAGTCTCAGCGCCGTGGTCACGGTCGCCGGCTGGTCGGCGGTCTGGCTGGCGATCCAGGAGGCCGGCCTGCAGGGTGTCATCGTCATCCAGGACGGCGCGATTCGCTATCGCCGGCCCGTCACACGCGACTTCGAAGCCCGCGCCTCGTTGCCGACGCCCGCCCAGCGGGCGCGCCTGCTCGCGGCCCTGCGCAAACACGGAAAAGCACGGACGGACGCGCGCGTCGTCATCCGTGAATCCGGCGCCGACGCCGTGACCTTCACCGGCCGCTACGTCGTCTGGCTGCCGAAGTAAGTTCCCCAGCTTCTTTTTCAATTCCACTCCTGCGGCTGGACGTGTGCCTATGCTTCCCGCCATCCACTTGACCGGACGACGGGGGTGGTCGAAGGTTTCGTTGGATGAACTCGGACCAACGCAAACCGAACCGGCTGGCGGGGGAAAAGAGCCCGTACCTGCTCCAGCATGCCCGGAATCCCGTGGATTGGCATCCCTGGGGGGCGGAGGCTTTCGAGAAGGCGCGGCGCGAAAACAAACCAATCTTCCTCAGCATCGGTTATTCGACCTGCCACTGGTGCCATGTGATGGAACACGAGAGTTTCGAGAACACCGCCATCGCCGAGGTTCTCAACCGCTGGTTCGTGCCGGTCAAGGTGGACCGCGAGGAACGGCCGGACGTGGACCAGATTTACATGACGGCGGTGCAGGCAATGGCGGGCCAGGGCGGCTGGCCGCTGAGCGTGTGGCTGACCCCGGACCTGAAGCCGTTTTACGGCGGCACGTATTTCCCGCCACAGAGCGCGCATGGCCGGCCGGGATTCGGCGAGCTGCTGACGCGCATCCACGAGGTCTGGGAGGAACAGCACGAGCAGGTGCTGGAGCAAGGCCGCCAGTTGCACGAGGCCATCGCCGCGGCGCAATCCGCCGCCGTCTCCGGCGAAGTCGATGACGGGATGTTGCGCGTGGCTTATGCGGCGTTCCGCGACCAGTATGACGAGGAAGACGGCGGCTTTGGCGGCGCGCCGAAATTTCCACGGCCATCCCAGTTCAACTTCCTGTTGCGCCACTGGAAGCGCACGGGCGACGCGAAGGCGCTGGAAATGACGACGCACACGCTGCGGCGGATGGCGCTCGGGGGGATGTATGACCAGCTTGGCGGGGGATTTGCGCGTTACAGCGTGGACGCACGGTGGCATGTGCCGCATTTCGAGAAGATGCTCTACGACAACGCCCAGCTCGTGGCCAGCTATGTCGAGGCATGGCAGATCACGCGCGACCCGTTCTTTGCCGGCGTCGTGCGCGACGTGCTGCACTACGTGGCGCGCGACATGACGCATCCCGATGGCGGATTCTATTCCGCCGAGGACGCCGACAGCGAAGGGCTGGAGGGCAAGTTTTACGCCTGGACGGCGCAGGAGTTGCGCGACGCGCTCGGCGCCGAGGAGGCGAAGTTTGCGGGCGAATACTTCGGGTGCGAGGAAGCCGGCAACTGGGAGGACCCCGCCGGCCACGGCCCGAAGAACGCCAATGTGCTGTTCGTGGCGAGGACGTTCGAGCAGATGGCCAAACTATTCGGCGGCACGTCACAACAGGCGCGCGAGCGGATCGAGGCCGCCAGGCATAAACTGTTCGAGGTTCGCCGGCGGCGGGTCCGGCCGCATCTCGACGACAAGATTCTCGCCGCGTGGAACGGGCAGATGATCGGCGCGTTCGCCCGCGCCGCGCAGGCGCTCGACGAGCCGTCCCATCTTGCGGTGGCCATCCGGGCGGCGGACTTCATCCTTGCCCGGCTTTACAATCCACAGACGAAGACGCTGCTCCGTCGCTGGCGCGACGGGGAGTCCAAAGTGGACGGCTTCCTCGACGATTACGCGTTCCTCGCGGCCGGCCTGCTGGACTTGTTCGAAGCGTCGTTCGATGCGCAGTGGCTCGACCGCGCCGAGGAGCTGACCGGCACGATGATCGCCCGGTTTCACGATGAAGCGGGCGGAGGTTTCTGGTTCGCGCCCCCGGGACAGGACGACATCCTCGCGCGGATGAAGGACGACTATGACGGTGCGCAGCCGAGCGGCAACGCCATCGCCATCGCCAACCTGCAGAAGCTGGCGCAACTCACGGGCCACTCCCGCTACGCCGCCATCGCCGACGCGTCGCTCCGGAAACTGCTGCCGCGGTTCGCCCACGCGCCCTCCGCTGTGCCGCAATGGTTGTGCGCACTCGATGCGGCGACGGCGCCTTCCCAACAAATCGTCATCGCCGGCGCACCTGATGCCCCGGACACGAAGGCCATGTTGCGCGCCGTCCGCGGCTGTTACCGGCCGGACACGATCCTGCTGCTGGCGGACGGCGGCCCGCGTCAGGCCGCGATGGCCAAACGCCTGGGATTCCTGGCCGGCATCCGGCCGATCGACGGCAAGGCCACCGCCTACGTTTGTGAACACCACGCGTGCCGGGCACCCACCATCGATCTGGAAGAACTCAAGAAGCAACTCGGCACGCCGCCACCTCACGGCACAGGCTTCTGACCGGAATCCCCCGCCGGACGTTCCTCCCGAATGCGAAACCCCTCGGAATCGGCCGCCGCTTCGTAAATCGTGTGGAATGTCTCTGTCACGTCCGACGATGTCCGCGTCACGGTCATGAAGCGCTGGCCTTCAGGAAGATACAGGACGGAATTGCTGATGGGTTTGAACTCCCGGTTCTGGGAATCCACCAAGGCCGGGGCATACGTGACATGCGAGGCGGACAAACGGCCGGCTTTCACCTGATACGCCACAAGGACAAACTTGCCGGCGGTGGCTTTGTCCTGCATCCCCGTCTTAAGGAGCGCGTGCCCGAGGTCTTTGGTCTCCAGCAAACGCCAGGTCGGAGGCGCGGAGAGGTCGGCTTTCGGATCTTTCCTGGGGACGTTTCCCTGGGGCTTCTCCCGGGTCACCCCGGTCATGGTTTGCAGCTTCTGGTCCATCTGATCCAGGAAACGGCGAGCGGAGGCCGTATCGGTCAGAATCCCGGCTTTCTTCTGGGCCAGGACATGGGTGAAATCCGGAAAGACCTGGGTCAGGATCAGCAATGCGACCAACAAGTAGATGAGGTTCTGGACCATCTTGATCAGCACGGCTTTCTCGAAACTGGTCGGAATCATGTAGGAATAGACATAGGCCGACACGACCAGGGACAGGGGCAACGGAACGAGAATCATAAAGATGCGCAAGAGCCTCAAGTCCGCCGCACTCGCACCGGCCCCAAGCATGTGAATCAGCCGGGTGGAGAGGGTACAAACCAATGCGCAGGCAACGATCTCCGCAAAAATGATCCAGGCGGCCTGGCCAAACCATGGCACTTCAATGCGGCAAAACCAACAAGCCAGACGCAGGAACACGGAGCCGATGACGAGTGCGATGAAAAACATCAGGACACCGACAAGGGCGTGAAGAACCGTGACGCTCATTGCCACCCTCCCCGCCCAGCCCGACAGCCCCTGAATGGGCAGACTGTCTCTTTTGAAAACACACCCGTATTCATCGCACGCACTCGATGATTCGACCCGGTCACGATCCTCGTGAAATCATCATGCGGGGGCCGGGCCCCAAACCCAAGACGTTTTCGCCCCGGCCGCTCCGGCACGCCGCCCGTATAAGGGGCGGCCAGGCGGTCACCCCCGGTCATGACCGGGGATGGACAGGCAGGATGCCTGGCTTACAGCGCGTTGAGCATCTTCATGAACTCGGCGAAGAACGGTGCGTAATCATGCCAGGTGCGACAACTGATGACAGGGCCATCCTTGACCATGGGCTGGTTGACGTATTTCGCCCCACCCTGCTCCGCGTCCATCTGGCATTTCGCGACGGTGGTCACCGTGCGTCCGCGGATCACGTCGGCGGCGGTGACAATCTCCACGCCATGACAGGTGAACCCAATCGGCTTTTTCGCCTCGCCGAAATGGCGCACGACGCGGAGGAGATCCTTGTCGTAGCGCAGGTACTCGGGCGCGCGCCCGCCGGAAACAAAGATGGCGCAGTACTCCTCCGGCTTCACATCACGGAAGGCGACGTCGGCCTTGATATGATAGGAGGGCTGCTCGCGCGTGATGTCCCACGGGATGGAGGCGTCGGGCGGAATCTCGTGCATGACCCCGTGGTAGAGGCGCGCCTCGGGGCCGGCCACCACAAGCTGGAAGCCATCCTCGGGAATGCGGAAGAACGGATACAGGGTGTCCATCATCTCCGTGGCATCGCCGATGGGCATCAACACCTTGCCCCGGGTGGCCTTGGTTCCCGCGGCAAACGCGGTCGCCGCCAGCACTCCCGGCGCGGCGGCGATGCGGGCAATCATGTTTCTCCGACTGATTTCTTGCTGGCTCATTGAAACAATCTCCTTTGCACTTTTCCCGGCCGCCCAACGATGCCCGGCCGTCCCAAAACAGACCCGGTTTCCTGCGTCCGGAATCCGCCCGCAGTGTGCCAAGACACGCGCCGCGCGTCGAGCAAGCTTTTGGGCCCCGCCTCCGCCATCGCCGGCGGGCGCCGCTCACTCCAACCCGCGTTCCCGCAAATCGTCCTCGTTCAGGCCCAGATAATGGCCGATTTCGTGAAGCAGGGTGGTGCGCACCTCGGCTTCGAGTTCCTCACGGTCCACAGCGATCTTCTCCAAGTTCATGCGAAACAACAGGATGGCCGTCGGCACCGGATGGCTCTCGTCATGCGTGTTGCCGGTGAACAACCCCAGGATCTGCGGGCCGAGCGTCGGGTTTTCCCGGACAAACTCGCGCGACGGAAAATCATCCACGATCACCGGCACATCCCGGATGGCGTCGCGGAAATCCTCCGGCATCTCCGCCAGGGTCTGCCGCGCAATGTCCACGACCTCCTCCACGGAAATCGGCACCGGCAACGGAAAATCCTCCGGGTCCAGTTCATGCGCACGCTCGAACGCGCGCCGCGCTGCAGCCTCGTCGCCGAGCTTTTCCACCACCAGCCCGTAATCCCACCAGATGCCGGGATCCTCGCTGTCGAGCTGCAGGCATTGCTCGTGGGTGACCCGGGCGGGCTCGTAGTGGCCGCTTTCGTAAAGCACATGCGCCCGCCAGCTCAGCAGTTCCAGGTCGCCGGGGGCGTCGCGCAACGCGGCATCCAACAACGCCAGGGCCCGGGCATCGTTGCCGAGCCGGAAATGCGCCTTGGCGGCAAAATAACGCGCGTCGCGGACGTCGTTGCGCTTGAGCTTGTGCCGGACCAGGCCCTCGCAAATGGCCACCGTCTCCTGATGGCGTTCCAGCGCATCGGTGAGCAACGCGGCACGGTTGATGGCGATGCCGGCGTTCCCCGGATCGAACTTCTGCGCGGTATTCAACTCCTGCAGCGCCTCGCCATGGCGTTCCATGGCCCAGAGACTCAGCCCGAGTCCCTCATGGCCCTCGGGCGCGTCCGGCTCCATCTCAATCTGTTTTTGATAAAGGTCCGCGGCCTTCTCGAACTGGCCGGCGTCGTAGGCGGCGTCGGCGCGTTCCAGGTAGCCCGGTTCACGCGGCATAATCATACGTCTTGCTCGTTCCTCGTTTGTTCCGTAACGTGAGCCGGAGAATTTAAGACAATGATTTTGCGACTGCAAGATGGGACATGCCATGCGGGAGGCGGACACGATGAATAATTCCACCTCCTGTTTCCGCCTGACGCTGGCACCGGGGGCCTCCGTGGAGCTGCCCGTGCTTTACGAGGACGACGCGCTGCT
>CAZAAF010000011.1:7226-22589 GCA_964482575.1 uncultured Verrucomicrobiota bacterium
CGGCGGGCTCGTCGAGCAGGAGGATCCGCGGCTCGCAGGCGAGCGCCCTGCCGATTTCTACGACGCGCTGCTGGCCGTGGATAAACCCAGCGGATTGATGGTCTCCCCTGACACCTATGATCCCGAGAAGCCGAATCTCATGTCCGGCATCCGGCGCGCGCTCGACACGGGTGCGGCCTGGGTGCAGGAACGCGGCCTGACGATGCTCTCCAACGTCCACCGGCTCGATGCCGACACGAGCGGCGTGTTGCTGCTGGCCAAGACGCGCGACGCGTTGCGCGAACTCGCCCGGCAGTTCAACGACCGGATCGTGGGCAAGTCGTATGTGGCGCTGGTGGAAGGCGAGCCGGCGGAAGACGCGTTCGAGGTGGAACTGAAGATCGGCCCGCATCCGGCGCGGCCCTGGGTGCAAATCGAGCGGCGGCACGGCGGCAAGCTGACGTTGACGAAGTTCCGCGTCCTGGAACGATTCCGGCTACGGATGTTGCGCGGCGCAACAATCCCCCTGCCCTTTCTGGCCTGCACGCTGGTGGGTTGCGAACCGGAGACGGGGCGGACGCACCAGCTCCGAGTACATCTGAAACATGCGGATCATCCGATCCTGTGCGACAAGGTGTATGGCGAGGGTGAACGCAGTGCGCTGTACCTGTCGCAGCTCAAACCCGGTTACAAATCGCACGAGGGAACCGCGGAGCGCCCCTTGCTGGGCCGGCTGGCGCTGCATGCGGAGCGGTTGAAGGTGGCGCACCCCGTCACCGGCGCGCCTCTCGAGCTGGTCGCGCCTTTGCCGAAGGATTTCGAGGTGGCACTGAAGTATCTGCGGAAGTTCGCCGCCGCCCGATAAGGGCACCCGGAGCGGGCTTCGCCAACGGTCATCGAATTCCGCGCCCATGCGGGAACATCCGTTTGACGGTGATCTTACTCCGTGATCGTGGAAACGCCGAGATGGATGCCGGTGGCGCTTTCGCGCTCAAACACGAACTCGGTATGTCCCATCCGCAACCGATCGCCCTGGCGCACATCCGTCTCGGTGATGGGTTCTCCGTTGAGGAACGATCCGTTGCGGGAACCCAAATCGCGCGCGTGCAAACCCACAACCGTGACCGAAAGCTCCAAATGCCGGCGCGACATACCACCATCCGCGATGAAAATGTCGGCTTGCGCCTCCCGTCCAACCACGAGCGGCCGGGTCATCAAGAACACACGCTCTTTGGGCTCGCCAGGAAACTGGATCCACAACGCCATCATGGTCAGCGGCCGGGTGCCGGACGGCGACGGAACCGCCCCGCCACCGGTGGGCACAGACGATCCACCCGCCGGCGAGGCGGGCAGGACTTCGGTCGTGGCGGACAATCCCTTCAGCAACGGCGCAACCGCCGCCCAGCGTTGGACGGGATTCTTGACCAACGTCGCGTTGATAAACGCCTCCAGGTCCGGCCGCACCTCGGAGCAGAACATCCGCACCGGCATCGGCGTGGCCGTCTGGTGTGCCGTCGCCCATTCCTCGTAGGTATCGGCGGAGAACGGCAGGCGTCCCGTCACCAGTTCATAGAGCATGATGCCCAGATTGTAGAAATCCGCCGACGGTTCGCCGCGCTCACCGGCAAAAATCTCCGGCGCCCCGTAACGCGGGGACACAGCCACGCCGCCCAGATCCACCGTGGGACCGCTGATCGGCACGGAGATGCCAAAATCCATGAGCTTCATCACGCCATCGTCGCGGACCATGATATTATCCGGCTTCACATCGCGATGGATCACACCGCGGGCATGAGCGGCACACAAGGCCTGCGTGATACTGCAGGCGATGGCCCACACTTCGTCGGGAGGGAAGGTCCCGCGACGATCCACCAGATCCCGCAGGCAGGTGCCCTGCACGTACTCCAAGACCAGGAACATCGTGCCGTACACCTCGATGGTCTCGTAAAGCGAGACGATGTTCTCGTGCCGCAGTCCGGTCATCACGGCGGCTTCCTGGCGGAATTGCTCCAGGAACCCGGGCCGCGTCACCAACGAATGCGGGAGCATCTTCAGCGCCACCACGCGGCGCTCCGGCTGGTCCGCAGGGACATCACTGCGCTCAGCGCGATAACCCACGCCATGCCGCCCTCGCCGATCGCTTCGGTGACGGTGTAGGCGCCAATGCGCCGGGCCAGCACATCACTGCCCGACCAACTCAAGCGGTGCGCCACCAGGCGCGTCAAGACCAGCTTCAGCACGGGCAACTGGTCGCACAGCGCGGCAAAGTCCGCCGCCGACAACCGTTCCAGTTTGCAGGCGGTGACGGCGAACACATCGGCGTTGCGCGGCTCGCGATTCAGCAGGGCCATTTCGCCGATGACATGACCGGGACCGAGCCGGGCGAGAAGCTTGTGTGCGGTGCCGCCGGCCTCCGGCGGCGCCGCTACGTCCACTTCGCCCTCACGAACCACGTAGAGACAATCCCCCGGTTCGCCGGCGTGGATGAACTTGTCACCGGCGGAAACAGACAACGGAACCAACTTGGAGCAAAGCAGTGCCGCCTGCTCCGGGGAGAATCATTGCAGCAGGTCAAACGGCGCTGGCGTAAGGGAACACGCCTCTTCCGCTCCTTCGGTTGGCGTCTGCATGACGGTGTTTTCTATTCTCCCACAAATTGCCCTGAAAGACGACCCGACACCTGTCGCGTTTAAAACTTCTCGGTCTTGTCCAGGCGGTCAATCGCTTTCAGCTTCTCTTCGAGCCGCTTGTCCTGCACCGGCGTGAAGCCCTGACCGTCCTGCAAGGGCATGCCGCGCAGGTCCTTGCTCTTCTCGATGTAGCCCCACGTGTAGCGCTGGGCCTCTTCAATGGTGCGGATGATCTTCGGCCGCAGGAAAAACACCAGCTCGGTCCTCTGGTCCACCCACTGCGTCTGTTTGAACAGATAGCCCAGCAACGGAATGTCGCCCAAGACCGGCACCTTGTTCACATTTTGCTGGCGGCCGTTGGTGGTCAATCCGCCCATGATGATGATCTGCCCGTCCTTGCAGGTGACCGCCGCCGCCTCGGCTTCACGGCGGCTCAGGATGGGAACCTGGTTGCTGTTGATGGTCGTGTACCCTTTGACGGCATCCACGGTCTGGTAAACATAGAACGTAACCACCCCGTCGGGGCTGATCAGCGGGGTAACCTGGAGGCCGACACCGATGTCCACGTTTTCGTAATTGTTGAGCACGTTGCCGAGGGCGCTGTTCTGGGAGGATGTGACAATCGGGTCCGACTCACCCACGAAGATGCGTGCCGCCTGATTGTTGGAGGTGTAGAGGTGCGGCGTCTGGAGCACCTTGAATTTGTCGTCCGCGGAGAGGGCTTGGATGACCGCGCGCAGATCGTCACCAAAGAACCGCGCAAAGTACGTCAACCCGCCAGTCAACCCCACCGGCAGGGCTCCCGGCCCCATGGCAAGCGTCGCCGGATTGATGATGGAGGAAATCTGCGCGGGGGAGGAATTGGTCACGTTGTTGTTCGCGTTCTGACTGATGGTGGTGGTTTGATTCAACCCGTAGCCGCTGGGTGACGAAACACCGCCCTGATTGGAGGTGGAGGATCCTTTCTGGAACAGGGTCACGCCAAACGTCGTGTTCTTGTCCAGCGTCACCTCGGCTACAACGACATCAATCGCCACCTGCGGCGGAAAAACGTCGAGCTGTTTGATGACATCGGCCAGCGACACCATGTCCTGCTCCGGCGCGAACACCACCAGCGCATTGTTGCGAATATCGGGGATGATCTGAATGATCTGTTGAATCACGCCGGTACCGGCGGTGCCCGCGCCCCCGACACCCGTGGTGCCGGTCCGGGTGCCGGCGGTGGTGCCGGTCCGGCTGGCATTGGAGGAACCGAGGGAACCCGTCCGCGAAGCGGTGTTGGAACGGGTGTTGTTGCCGCCCGCCGTGTTGCGCGATCCCGTGCTGCTGCCCAAGCCGCTGCGGGTGTTGTTCCCCGTGGCGCCCGTCCGGCTGGAGTACGGCGAACCCGCGGTGCCGCCCATCCGGCCGCCGCCGACCGCCTGGGGTTCGGCACCCTGCATCAACTGATAGAGGGTGTTGGCCAGATCGGAGGCATCGGCATAGTTGAGGAAGAAAACGCGCGTCTTGAAATCCGCGTTGGTTTTCACATCGAGCGCTTTGATGATTTTCTCAAAGAACTGGAAGTTGACCTCCTGGGTGATGAGAATGATGGCGTTGGTACGCGGGTCGTAGCTGGTCAGCACGCGGCCCATGATAACACTCTCCTCGATGGAGGCGACGCTGGGCCGGCTGCGGCCAAGGGCGGTGGCCGCCGCGCTGGAGGACGCATTGAAGCCAGGCATTCCGGCGCCTGTCTGGCCCGGGGAGGTGCCGCCCTGGTCGGCGGCAATCAATTGCTGGAGAATGGTAGAAACGGTATACGCATCCGCATTTTCCAGGACGTAAACCCGCGTCTCCATCTTCGTCTCGCTGGTGGTATCCATGTACTCCACAATCTGCTTCAGGCGAGAAACGTTCAGCGCCGTGTCGATCAACAACAGCGCACTGGAGCGCGGCAAGGGAATGATCTGGCCGTAGGGATGCATGAACACACGTCCCGCACCCCCCCCCGTCGCGGCCGCGGGAACCGCCGGGGCGCCGGTTGCACCGGTCGATCCGCCACCGAGAGCCCGCGCCACATCCGTGGGATCGAGATACTTGACGCGCACCACCTGCGCCACCAGCCGGTCAAATTGTTGTGTCTTGGCATCCTCGGTGAAAACCGGCAGGCCTTCCTGCGGCCCGTAGGTGGACGGCACCACTTTGAAGAACTTCTCGCCCATGGGAACAATGGCGTACCCGTTGACGAGCAGGACGCTCTCCAGTGCACCGATGGCCTCCTCCACTGACAACGCCCCGGCCGAACGAAAACTGATCATGCCAGTGATCCCCTGCTGCATGATGGCACTTCGGTGCGTCAGTTCGCCGTATTTCGCGAGCACCTGCTGGATGTCCGCGTTCATCCAATCGAATTCAATCGGTTCGTTGCCCGCGAGCGTGTTCTGCTGAAACGACTGCGGACTGCCGGCGGCCACACCCGCGCTGGCCCCAGCCACGGCACCGGTGGCGCCGTCCGAACCGGCTGGACGCGTTACCCCGACAGGCACCCCCGGCGGGGGTGAAGGCGGACCCGGTGGCCGGATGGCCGCGGCCGTATTTGCAACAGGGGGCGCGACCCTCGCCACGGGCGGCAGCGTTTGGGGAGCACCGGCAACAATCACCGTGTTGGTGCCCGTGGGCGTTCGCCGCAGCAGGTCACTAGCACGGATACGGACGGCCGGCTGGGCGGCTTCCGGCCCCGGCGTCTGCTGCGCGGGCACATTCGCCACGCACAGAAACACCGCGGCTATGAACAACCCTGTTTTCATAGTTGAACTTCTTTCTTCATTGACCGGGCAACGCGGGCGGAAGTTAACCGATGGGGTGGCGGCTTCCAAGCGCGTTGTTATATTTTGTTATCCAAGTTCGCGACCCGCACCAGGCTATTCCTGGGCGTTGGCCTTCTCCAGCATTTGAATATAGTTTTGCAACCGTTGTCTCGCCGCCGGATCGGTCGTGCTCTGCAACGTCTGCTGCAACCGGGCGATGGTCTGCTGCCGTTGTTGTTTGCGCGCCGCCAACCGGCTGGCAGGGTCCGTGCCCGCCGGCATGGACGCGGCCTGCGCAGCACCGGGGCGCGCGTTGGGAACCGCGCCCGGCGGGGTCGCCACGGGTGGCATGCCCGGCCTCGTCACCGACGGCATGCCCGGCGGGGTCGGCATCCCGGGCGCACCTGGGACTCCGGGTTTGGTCGCGGCAGGCATCGCTTCGCTCTCGTATTCAAGCCGCCCTTCCTCGTCGCCCTTCTTCAACAACACCGCCCGGCCGGGCAAATCAAAACCGACCACCTTGATTTCCGTGTCCGCAATGGTATCGCCCGCGCGGACGAAAAGTTTTTTGTCCGGGTCGTTCCGGTCTTCGATGCTGGCCTGAATGTTATCCCCCCGCTTGAAAAAGCCCGTGACCCGCAGGCCTCCGGCAAATGTAGGACCGATGTCCGTCGCGCTGCTGACACCGCCGATTTCGGAAGCAGGCACGAAAAGTGAATGCTCGACCAGGTTGGTGTACGCCTGAAAGGCCGAATCACTCCGAAGCGACTCCAGAAGCGAAACCGTGTTCGTTGACGTGGATGTGGTTTGAGCACTGGTGTTGGTCGGTGACAATGCCGTCACCGCCGTACCGGGTTGAATCGGCGCGACGGGCATGGCCATGGGCTGTGGCGCCGTTACCGGCGGGTTGGTCTGGGCCAACCCCGCGGGGGCGTACATCCCCGACATTCCGACGCATGCGGCCACCACCCACCGCATCGCGGCTGGGAGCCGCTGCGGAGTTCTCGTTGAGTCAGGCCTGTTCATGGAGCATCCACTCACGGTTTGTCCTGCCGCTCGGCCGCAGCCGCCTCCGCGGGATTATTCCCCGCGGGGCTGCCGGCTTGATTGTCGCCCAGATAATACGTGACAACCGTCATATCCCCGGCCAGTTGTGTCGGGTCCCTGGACTCGGCGCGCAACCGCAAGCTCGTCACTCGGTAAATCTCCGGCTGCCGGGTCAGCGCAAACAAGAATTGGATCAAGCCGGGCCACTGGCCCTGAAAAGTGAACGTCGCCGCTTTCTCCGTATATCGTCCGCGCGGCACCGGGGCCGACGGCGCGCGTTGATTGAAGTTGAAGCCCAATTGGGTGCCAAGTCCTTCCACGCGCGGGATGATGTCGGCCGTGGTCTGGCCGGGACTGCTCTGGCGAAGGCGCGCCAGCAGTTCGCGATGCTGGGCCTGCCATTGCGGTTCCATGGCCATCACCGCCTGATAGCTTTTGATCATCATCCGGCTCTGGGCACATCGATCCTGCGTCTCCCGCCAGGCATCCAGGACCGGCCCGGCGGCGAACCAATTCAGGCACACGAAGACCACCGCGCCGGACGCGTACACCAACATTTTTTCCCGTTGAGATAGGGCCATGGTTCTTCCGGGTTCCCGGGTTATCGCGGACGACGGTGCCCGCCCGGCACCTCATGTTTCGGCGGTTTCTTGATCTTGCACTGGACAGTGAACCGCACCACCACATTGCCGGCCACTTTTTGGTTGGTCAGCGGCGAGAGGGTCGTGCCGCCCGGAAAGAATGGCGATTTTTGAAGTTTGGCTTCCCACTCGCTGACAACCGACGCCGTCGAAGCGTATCCACTGAGGGTCACCTGCTCGCCGTCCACAAAATGAAATTCCGTCAGGCACAACGCATCCGGTTTCAGCTTCTGCAGTTCCGCGAGAATCTCCAGCGGGATGCTGCGATTGCTGACGTAGTCCTGCAACGTGCGGAGGTCCGTCTGCAAGGCGGTGGCTCGGTCGTAAGCCGGTTTCAGGCCCTCCTTTTCATCCTCCAGTCCACCCAGTTGGTTGTATTGATAAACGAAAGCCACCACGGCGCCGGCAATCAACAGCGCATAAAGCGCCGCCACCGCCACGATGGCGATTTTGATCCGGCGCTGGCGCGCGAGACGCTTGCGCTCGGCCACGTACTCGGCCGGCACAAGATTCATTCGCGCGCGCCCCGAAGCCGCGCGCACGCAAAGACCCACCGCTCCCAAACCGGCGCGCTGACGGTCATTCAATTCGAGCGGCTCGCATTTGGCCCCCAACCAGTCGGCCAATGCCGCCGTCAAGGCGTGCACCTCCAGCGCGGCCCCGGGGGACCCGGCAGCGGAGCGTTGCAACACCCAGACGGTCGGCCAGACGGCATCGGGCTGCGAGGCCTGTACGGCCGTCTGTGCCAGATGCAAGGCACCGCCGATTTGCGCGGCGGCCTCCGCCACCGGAACCTGACCGAGTGGAACCGACATCATGGAAAGCGGCTGCCCTCCCTGTGTCAGGATCAACGTCGCGGCATCTCCCTCCAACACCACCAACGCCAGCTCGTTCAGCTCCTTCTCCCGCAACGGTTTCTCGTACCAGAGGAAATCCAGCAGCGCCAGGGCGTCGAGGTCGAGTTTCTCGACGACAAAGCCCGCCTGCCGGAGTTGTTCGAGTCTCTCCACCACCGCTTCGCGGCGCGCCAGGGCCACCAGCAGGTCCGTCTGCTTCTCCGTCTGGCGGAGAATCTCAAAACCGAACACCACCTGCTCGGTCGGCAGCGGCGAGAGGTTCTCCAACTGCATCTCCAGCATCGGCTGCAGTTCGGCCGCCGCCGCCGTCGGCAGGGTCACCAGCCGGCAAAACACATCCGCCGAACGCAAGCCGGCCGACACGCCCGCCGCGCGCGTCCCGGATTGCCGGAACGGTTTCAGTTTCCCGACCACCCATTCCGCATCGACAGGCGGCGTGGGCAGGGGAAACGTCTCGCCCCGATGGACCTGCAAACGTCCGCCGTCGTGCCCGACTTCGGCAACCTCAAGCCCCGCCGAGCTGAACGCGATGCCAAGATGGTTTTGGGATTTCGATTTCATCGCGCGGATCAAGGCGGCGTCAGTTCATTCCAACTGATGGTGGTAAAGGCGCCGCCATTGTCACGGAACACCGTGGTGACCACCATCCGGCGGACGCTCCCAACCGTTCCCGTCGAATAGATGGTGAAGAAGGCGCTCGCCACACCAAAATAATTTCCCATGCCCTGCACCTGGGAGCTGGCGAGATTCCAGACCGAGCTAATCGCCCCCACACTCTCGAACGGCTTGTCGTCATCGGTGCCGTCCACACCGTCGCTGCTCTGGCGGTACCGGATGAGTTGCTCGGCCATCTGGGCGGTGATGCCGGGCACGGTCTGCAACACCTGGCTGGAAGCCGTGTTCACGTTGATCTTTACAAAAGGCACGGCGGTCAGGAATTGGGCGATCCCGGTGTACGTCCCCTCGCCCGCCGCTTGCGCCTGATGACCATAAAAAATGTCGGGAGTCATGCCGCGCACCAGCAGCAACTCCTCAATGCGATCGATCGAGCCATTCTTGCAATGATACGGCCCTCCTTGATCGGACGACAATGCCATATAGTAATCGTCTTCGGCTCCATTCATTTTGGTCGAACTGTCCTTGTCTGTCCAGTCGCCAATGGAATCGGCGATCGTATTCGCCGTGTCCGTGTCCACCCCGCTGAGCTGCAACAACTTCTTCCACTGATCCGGCGTCATGACGTTGACGTTGAGTTTGGACTGTTCGTCCACCACTTGCACGGTAAAAGTGCCGTCCTCGGGATGATCCGTCATGGAATGATCCACCAGGTCCGGATTGTTGTGCCAGGGTTCGGAATAGTAATCAGCGCCCATCGTGGAAAACTGGCGGATGGACCCATCGGAGCTGTTGATCTGGCCGACTTTCTGGACTTTCGCGGCCAGCAGCGCCTTTTCATATTCCACGCCCGCCATGGCCAGCGCCTTGGCCCTCAATTCGCGATCGTGGTAGCTCGTGAGCTTCGACTCAATCTGCATGGTGAACGCAAATGTGCTGACCATCAGGGACAGCAGCAGGACCACCCACAGCACGACGATCAGGATCGCGCCGCGCCGCCTGCTGTCCCGGGGTTGTTTGAAGCCGCTGTTCATGCCTGTTTCAACTGCCAGTGCTGCGGCTGGTGCTGGTCCCGCTGGAGGTCGTGGACCGGTTCGTCCGGTTTGTCGAGGACCCGGTGCTGGCCGGCCTGGGCACTGCGCCAATCTGCTTGGCGCCATTGCACGGAATATCAATAATCTTCACCAAGGACACGTCGCCCTGGGTGGGATTGGAACTGGCCATGGTGATGGTCAGCTCCACAGCCGGAGGCATGCTCCCGGTGTCATCCCAAGTGTCCAGCCACTGGTCATTAGGCTGGTCGTAATAGCGCAGATTGAAACTCCGGATCCAGTTGGCCAGCCGGATGGTCTGCCCGGCGTTGTCCAGGTCATAGGCCAGGAAATTCTTCACCCGCGCCATCAACACCAACTGATTGTTTTCATCGTTTTCCAGCGAGAACTGGATCCGCTGAGGCACACCGTTGCACTGGGCAAAGCCGCCCACGGCCGGCACGTCCGTGGCCACAAAACTGACGGCATCGGCGTCGCCATTGTCCTCGGTGTTCCACGAATACCAGCCGGCGTTGACCTGCGAGAAAAAGGCCGTGCGGAACGAACGCGACAGGATGTCCATCAACGCACGCTGGCGCTGCAGGTTTTCCGTCAGGTCCCGGCTGCGTTTCAACGCCGCCAGGCCGGTGTTCCACGTCAGAAGGACGGCCGCCAGGATGCTGGCCATGATGGCCGTCGCCAGCAGCAGCTCGATCAGCGTGAAACCGCGGCGGTGGAACACCGTTTGTCTCCGGAGTCTCCACCCCTCCAACGCCCCACGCTCCCGGTATTTTCGCCCGGCCTTTTTCATCAGCTTCCACCTCCCATGGCGCCGGGACCGAGCGCATTTCCCGAGGAATTGGAGGCCGCGATCGGATTATAGAGGAATGAGTACAATGTCACGTCGTAGTCACGGTTCCGCTCGCGCCATTTGACCACGAGCGTCTGCCGGTAGAGCGCGTTCAGTCCGGTGGTCTCCTCGGTCACCTCGCGCTGCCACTGGAAATTCGGGAAGTTGGTGTCAAAGTCGCCGGTGGTCATGCCAAGGGTGAAGTTGGTCGCGTTGTTGAACTCCAGCAGCTTCAACTCCGCCAGATCGTGCGCCGTGGTGTAGTTGCTCGCCTTCTTGGCCGCGTCCGTGCACCGGCCGATGGCCATGGCGATGGTGAACAGCGCCGTGCCGACGATGGCCACCGCCAGCATCACTTCCAACAACGTAAAGGCGGAGCGCCGTCCGGGTCCCGGGCTCCGGCCCGCGGGTTTCATCAGGGCAGATTCCCCTCCCAAAGCCGGATTCCCCGGTTCCGTGCCTGCACTCCAAGACATGTTATCGCGGTTGTACATCAGCCATGAGTTTCGACAACGAGGTCAGCGGGTCCACCTCGATCCCGATCTTGTCATCCCCGGAACCGCCCACAAGGATGGCGCCGCCCTGGCAGGCACCATTGGGATAAAAGGAAATGGATGCCACACCGTTGGCCGTGACCGCCCCATCCATCGTCTCCAGTTGCACCAAGCGGGCTGGTGAAACCATGTCATGATGGGTGGTGTTGGGCAACGCGAGGACAGCCGCGTTGGTGGAAAGATCGTTGGTGGACGAATTGAAGTCGGGAAAAGAACCATCGGTAAAAGCCAGGGCGTTGGTGCTGAGGTTGAGCACCTGCTGCACCAGGTTGGTCTCGACCGTGTCTGGCATTTCGATCCAGTAGGCCTGCTGCGAGAAATCCAGGTTCAACATCATCGTGTGCTGACGGACAATGGCCTGATAACGCGCATGTTGGATGGTGGCCCGCAGGGTGCGCGTCTCACTCCGCAGGACCTCGCCACGATATATTCTCAGAAACGAGGGCATCCCCACACCCACCGCCAGCACGATGATCAGAATCACCGCCATCGTTTCAATCAAGGTGAAACCGGAACGCGAAACAGCGGTGGTTAAAAGCACGCGGGGCAAAGTCAAAAACGGCCACCGGCACCAGAAAGAAGACGCACGCGAGGCCTCGAGATCCTTCCGCCGTCCATGTCGTGCCGGCGCTTGCCGTCCGCTTGTCCCCGCCTTACTCATCACGCATCTTATTTCCAGCTGACAATATCGTCGTCGGTGTTCGCACGGCCATCACGTCCCAGACTGTAGAGGTCGAATCCCTCGGGATCGGGATTCTGTTGCGGGGGGCAAACGTAGATATAGTCATGGCCCCACGGATCGGGCTTGATCACCGCCGGGTCCAGATAAGGACCATGCCACTTGGCCGGCACCGGCTCGCTGTTGGGCGGCGCGAGCAACGCCCGCAGTCCCTGCTCGGTGGAGGGATAGAAGCCGTTATCGAGGCTGTAGTTCTGCAACGCCATCTTGTAGGCGCTGATCTGGTTGCGCGCCTGCGTCTCGAAAGCCTTGGTCCGCTGGGGGCCGATATTGACCACCACCGTGCCCACGAGCAGGGCGATGATCGCCACCACGAGCATGATCTCAATAAGGGTAAAGCCCGACCGTTTGTTCAATCGCAGTTTCATGTTTCTCCTTCTTACCGGTTCAATCCCGACGTGATGCTCATGACGGCGCTGAGCACGCTGAATACGATGAAACCGACGACCAGTGCAATCATGACGATGACCGCCGGTTCCAACAAGGTGGTGTAACGTTTGACATCCTGCGTCAATTCTTGTTCATACAAAGTGGCAACATTATTCAGGGCCGTGGGCATGTCGCCGGTGGCCTCGCCGATGGCCAGCATGTCAATCAGCAGGGGTGGGAAAATCTGTCCCGCCGCCAGCGGGGCGGAAATGGTGGTGCCGTCGGTGACGCGCTCGCGGGCCTTGGCGATTTCGCGGGCAATGACGAGGTTGGTCATCGTGTCCTCGGCGATCTTGAGGGCGGTGAGCACGGGCACTCCATTGCCCAGCAGCGTGGCCAGGGTACGGCTGAACTGCGCAAAAAACGCCGCCTTGATCGTGTTGCCCACCAACGGCAGACCCAGTTTCCACCGGTCCAGCGTCAGCCGGCCCTCCAGGGTGCGCATGGCGCGCTTGTACCCCGTCATGATGCCGGCCACCACCAGCGCAAAGCCGACCAGAAACCAGGGGTTCGCTGCCAGATTGCCGGCGCCAATCAAGATGCGCGTGGGCAACGGCAGCGTCGTGCCGAGGTCCTGGAACATGGCCGTGAATTTCGGCAAGAGGAACACCATGAACAGGATCACCACACCGATGCCGACGATGAGCACGATGGCCGGATAGAGGAGCGCGGAGGTGACCTTCTCCCGGATGTCCGCCAGCCGGTCGTAATGCTCGGTCAACCGCTTGAGCACCTCCGGGAGCGTGCCGCTCTGTTCACCGGCGCGAATCATGTTGGTGTAGAAACGGGTAAAGATCTTCGGATGCCGCGCCAGCGCATCGGAGAGATTGGAACCTTGCAGAATTTCCTCGCCAATCTGCTCCAGGATCGGCCCGAAGGCCTTGGCCTTTTGCTGGCGGGTGAGGCTCTCCAGCGCCTGCTTCAGGCTCATGCCGCTCTTGAGGAGATTGGCAAGTTGCTGCGTGAACAACATCACCTGCCGGGAACTGACACGCACTTTTTTCGGTGCCGGCGCCGGCACCTTGGCCGTGGATTTGGCCGATGTTGCGGCCGGGGACGCCGCGGCGTTTAGTTTCGGCGCACCCGCCGCGCCTTTCTTGGACGCCGCCACGTCCACGGCGATGGGGAAATAACCCTGGGCGGTCAATTGCGCCAGCGCCCCCTTCCGATCCGGCGCGGTCAGCACGCCGCTGACGGATTCGCCGCTCTGGCTGCGCGCGCTGTAGGAAAAATCTGGCATCGGGGGGGGCTTCCCGTGAGGGGTTACTCGTCGCCGTAGGCTTCGTCTTCCTGCGTGATGCGCAGCACTTCCTCCAGCGACGTCAGGCCCAACGCGGCCTTGCGCAGGCCATCATCGCGCAACGTCCGCATGCCGTGAGCAATCGCCATCTTCTTCAGTTCCGCCGCGGGCCGCCGGTCCACAACCAGCGGCCGGAGCACCTCGCTCATCAGCATGATTTCGTAGATGGCGGTCCGGCCCTGGTAACCCGTGCGGCGGCATTCCTCGCAACCCACGCCGCGATAAAATTTCGTCTGCCGGTATTTTTCGTTGCTGCCAAGCCGCTCCATCAACTCCTCGCTCGGTTTGTCCTCGGTCTTACAGACCGGACAGAGGGTGCGCACCAACCGCTGGGCCACGATGGCCTCCACCGAGGACGTGATGAGAAACGGCTCGATGCCCATGTCAATCAACCGCGTGAAGCCGCTGGGCGCATCGTTGGTATGGAGCGTGGCAAACACAAGGTGGCCCGTCAGCGACGCACGCACGGCAATCTCGGCCGTCTCCAGGTCGCGCACCTCCCCGATCATGATCACGTCCGGGTCCTGGCGGAGCAGGTGGCGCAGGCCGCGCGCGAACGTCAGCTCGATGTCCGGCCGCACCTGCATCTGGATGATACCCGTGAGCTGGTTTTCCACCGGGTCCTCGACGGTCATGATGCGCTGGTCGATCGTATTGATCGAGCTGAGGCAGGCATAGAGCGTGGTGCTCTTGCCGCTGCCGGTCGGCCCGGTGACGAGAATGATGCCGTGCGGGCGGTCGATCAGGCGGCGAAAGATTTTTTCGTCCTCGGTAGCCATGCCGAGTTTGTCCAAGCCGAGCAGCATCGTGCTGCGGCTGAGCAGGCGCAGGCTGACGCTCTCGCCGTGGATGCTTGGAATGGTGGAAACACGGATATCCACCTCCTCGCCGCCGACACGGAGGTTGATGGCGCCATCCTGCGGCAACCGCTTCTCGGCGATGTCCATGTTGGCCATGACCTTGACGCGACTGATGATGGAGGCCTGGAACCGTTTCAGCACCGCCGGCACCGGCACCTGCACCAGCACGCCATCGATGCGGTAGCGGATGCGCAGGTCGTCCTCCATCGGCTCGATGTGGATGTCCGTGGCGCGGTCGCGCTTGGCCTCGGCGATGATCTGGTTGACGAACTTGACCACGCTGGCTTCCTGCGAGGCTTCGTCAATGTCGCCGATGTTGATCCGTTCGTTGGCGGGAATATCGATGATGCCGCCGGCGGCGAGCATCTGGTCGAGCGTATCGGCGCCGACACCGTAGTACCGCTTCTGAGCTTTTTCGATCTCGTCGTGCGTGGCCAGCGCCAGCTCGACGCGCTGGCCGGTCAGCCAACTGATGGCGCTGCGGGCGGCTTCGTTGAAAGGGTCGCTGGTGGCCACGCAGAGCGTGCCGTTCTCGGCCTTGATCGGCACCACCCTGTGCTGGAAAACCACCTTGGGTTGCAGCTTGGTCGTGACCGCGCGGTCCAGTTCCATGTCCCCCAGGTGAACGAAGGGCAGGCCCAATCGCGCGGCAATCGCGCGCAGCAGGGGTTCCTCCTTGATCTTGCGCGTGGCGACGATGCTCTCGACGAGCGGCTTGCCGGGTTGCTGCTGGCGCTCGGCAAAAATAGCGTCCATCTCCTCCGGTGCCAACGGCGCCAGCGACTGGAGCAGTTCGCGCAAATTCAGCGCGGCAGGTTTGGTCGCAATCTTATCCACAACCACACTCGTATTATAGCCAGGGCGAAACCGCGGTCAAAATGATACCGCGCGCCCCTCCTCCCTGCCCTTCAAACCAAGCAGCGCCATCAACGACGCCGACCGTCATTTTGCCGGCGCGGACGCCGCGGGCTTCGCCACCTGTGTCTCCGGGGCTGCCTGCGTGGCCGGCAACAAAACGGACGGAATGGCCGTACCCATGCCC
>CAZAAF010000012.1:0-7241 GCA_964482575.1 uncultured Verrucomicrobiota bacterium
GATGTGGTGGAGCGCACAAAGGACTGGGCCAAATTCAATAGCCTTCCGGCGGTGGCGGCTGGGCGCGTCCGTGTGCTGACAAGCGATCACTCGTTGATTCCAGGTCCCCGGCTGGTGGACACGGCGCGTGCGCTGGCGGAACTGATGCGATGAATACACCGGTTCTCGAACTTGATGGCGTGACGTTTGCCTATGGGCATCGCAACGTCATTTCCGATATTCGTCTCACAGTGGACGACGGCGAGTTCGTGGGGTTGCTCGGTCCAAATGGATCGGGCAAGTCCACCCTGCTCAAGTTGCTTTGCGGTTGCTTGCATCCGAAGATCGGTCAGGCGCGGCTTCAGGGTCGGAATCTGCGGCGGCTGACGCCGCGACAAATCGCACAAACCGTGGGTGTCGTGTCCCAGGATGCGCCCGTGGCGTTTGGTTTCACGGTTGGCGAACTGGTGCTGATGGGGCGGCATCCTTTTCTCGGACCCTTCGACTTTGAAACAGACGATGATCTGGCGGTTGCGCGGGAAGCCATGCGGCTGACAGATGTTGCGCGGTTCGCTGAGCGGAGGCTGCATGAAATCAGTGGCGGGGAGCGGCAGCGGGTGCTGATGGCTTCCGCCCTTGCGCAGACGCCCCGGATCCTGTTGCTCGATGAACCGACGGCGATGTTGGACATCAAGTATCAGGCGCAAATCATCCGACTCCTGCGGCGACTGAACCGCGAACGCCGTACCACCATCGTCGTCACCCTTCATGACGTAAACCTTGCCGCGATGTCCTGTCAGCGGTTGGTGATTCTGAAGGAGGGACGCCTTTTGCACAACGGGCCTCCGCAGACAGTGTTGACCGAGGAAAACCTGGCGCGAGTTTACGATGTGCCGTTGCGTCGCGTGGACGCGCTTTTGCCTCTCTTGGACGATGAATGCTGAACCGGTCACTGCACTTCCGTCGCTCTACACCGCGCGCAAACTGATCACGCCGCTGTCGTCATCCCTGGGCGTCTTCCTGCTTGCCCTGGTGGTTTGTCCCTGGATAGGGGCGACCCACATGGATGGCTGGCAGGCGCTCTTCGGGCCGGCGGGCAACAACGACATGCAAATCCTGTGGTCGGCACGGCTGCCACGCGTGGTGCTCTCCGCCATGACCGGCGCGGCGCTGGCATTGGCGGGCGTGGCGTTTCAAGCCATGTTCCGCAACCCGCTGGCAGAGCCCTATACGCTGGGGCTGGCGTCGGGTGCTTCGCTGGGCGCGGTGTTGGCGATGAAGTTCGGTGTTGAGTCCATGGCGGTGGGTGGGCTTGCCAGCCGGTTTGGTTTCACCCCGCTGCCGTTGGCGGCCTTTGCCGGCTGTCTGTTGAGCATGGCGATTGTCTATGGCGTCGCGCGGGGACGGGGGCCGTTGGCGGCGACGACGCTGGTGCTGGCGGGGGTGATCGTCAACTTTTTCATGTCGGCAATGGTTTTGTTTTTGTGGTACTGGCACACGGATTTTGTGGATTCCTACCAGATCATGCGCTGGACCATGGGAAGTCTGGCGGTGGCGGATCTGGGTCCGGTGGGCCGGGCGACGCCGTTCTTTGTCGTGGGCTGCGTCTGGTTGTTGTCGTTGGCGCGACCGCTGAACCTGCTTTCCATGGGGGAGGCCCAGGCTCACAGCCGGGGTGTGAACGTGCTTCGCGTGAAGCAGGGCGTCTTGTTCGCGGCGTCGCTGGTCACCGCCTCGGTCATTGCCACGAGCGGACCCATCGGTTTCGTGGGCGTCATCGTGCCGCACACAGTGTGGTTGCTGTTGGGCGCCGACCACCGCGTGTCCATGCCATGTTCCTTGTTAGTGGGGGGAACGTTTCTCATGATCTGTGACACTGTCTGCCGTTCCATCATGCCTCCGTTGGAATTGCCGGTAGGCATCCTGACGGCACTGCTGGGGGGGCCGTTTTTCATCTGGCTTTTGCGGCGGGAGAAACGGCAGAGTGTCGGGTAATTCACAACCGAATCACCGATATCCTGGCATGAACCCGACCCCACATCTGGCGTTGATTCTCGGCGGATGCCGCAGCGGCAAGATCCGATTCGCGATGGAACTGGCCTCGCGGCTCGGTCGGCACAAGCTGTTCATCGCCACGGCGCAGCCGTTTGACGAGGAAATGCGTGCGCGTATCGCCAAACATCAGGCGGACCGCGGCTCGGAATGGCGGACGGTCGAGGCACCGGTGGCACTGGACGATGCCTTGCGGCATCGTATCGTGGATGTCGATGTCATTGTGATTGATTGTCTGACGGTCTGGCTGGGAAACCTGATGTGTGCCGATCCTCCGACGTTACAGGGCGTGCCGGACGCCGTTCCTGCGCTGCTGGCAGCGCTGGCGGCGAGGAGCGCGCATGTCATTGCGGTCTCCAACGAAGTTGGTATGGGCATTGTGCCGGAGAATGCGCTGGCTCGCCGATTCCGGGACGAACAGGGGCGACTCAACCAGCGGGTGGCGGCCATTGCCGACAGTGTGACGTTCATCGCTGCCGGTTTGCCGATGCCCCTCAAGGGCAGACTACCGGCGTGAGGGCAGGGGATGTCCGCCCGACGGGAGGTGGCCATCGTTCCGAATGGGAGACCGGGACGTCGTTTTATTGCGTCAGGATCTGGAAACGCGGGAAGAGCCGGATCTGAGTCAGACGGTTGTCCTGCTTGGCCGCTTCCTTGAACTCCGGCTTGAGGCGAATAGCTTTTTCCAACGCATCCACGGCCGGGTCGGCGTGTTGCAGTTGGACGTGCACGACGGCGTAGTCATACCACGCCTGCGCGTCGTCGGAATGGAAGCTCAGGTATTTCCCCAGGACCTTTTCGACGCGGTCGAAGCGATTCAACTGGACGTAGGTCTGCGCAATAGTCTTGAAGGGTGCAACCGGGAGGTCCTTGTTTTCGATAAGCTTGTCAATGATCGCGTCCATTTCGGGGAACTTGCCACGGGCCGCCAGGACGGAGAGGAACTGCATGATCTTGTTGATGTCGCCGGCCGAGGACTGCAACTGGCGGCGCAGTTCGCCTTCCTGAAGGGCGATCTGTTTGAGATTGGTGATCTGGCCGAGGACAACGCCCACCTGGATGTTGTGCGGGTCGTATTTCTTGTAGTTGTCCACCAGCTTCAGCGCCTCGTCGTACCGCTCCAGACGTGTCAGGAATTCCGCATACCGGAACGTCGCTTCGACGTTGTATGGGCAGAGATGAATGGCTTGCTCGAAGGCGAACACGGCTTCTTCCGCCAGTTCGGGCTGCCGCTGTTCCGGCGGGGCCATTGTGACACGCCACGCATAAAGCCCTGCATGGGCCGTCCGAAGCTTGGAGAACGCGCGTTCGGCATCGTCATCGCGCCAGAACGCCGGGTTGTGCTCCAGATATTTCTCGATGTAATCGGTCCAGAACTTGCGATTGCGGGCCACCATGTCCGGCGTGATCTTTGGCAGCGGATCCTTGTTGATCTTCATGATGATGCCGTAAGGCTCGAGGTAGTTGTACATCCATTGGATGACAAAGCTTTCCTCGACATAGAAGGTCCGCTTGTAATGTTCCTTGTCGAAGATCTGTTTGGACACAAGGCCGTTGAGCGCAGTCACGGCTTGTACGCCTTGGATGTTCACACGACCGCCGACAATCTGCACCTGTTCGCCCGGCATCGCGGGACGGTGCTGGAGTTCATCCACGTACGAACGGATGGCGGCGGCGCTGTCTTCATCCGTGGAAATGTAGATGTCTTCCCTGGGATAGATTGTATCGCGGCCCAGCAGTTTCTCAAACCAGTTGAACCGGTCTTGAAGGGGGCTGAGTTCGCGCACATACACCGCCTCCAGGAGACGGCGGTTCAGGTACGATGATCCGCCTTGTTGCGGTCTCGCCTTGATCAGGCCTTGGACCTCATCAGAAAGACTGACGCCGGCAAACCGTTGCGGTTCGTACAGCCACTGGCTGAGGAGGACTTGATTGACTTCACCCAACAATCGTTTCAGGAAATCGTCAGAGAAGTCACTGACGGTAGGTTGGAGATTCAGTTCCTGTTGCATGGTTTGCGACAGGTTCTGGCGCAGGAAGGTCGAGACCGGGTCCACGGGCCGCAGGAGCTTGTTGACCCAGGCTTTCCGGTCCTTCAGATCCTGCACCCAGATCATAGGCGAGCATTTCCGCAGCGGGCAGTATTGATAACGGAGATAACGCAGGTAGGTGTTTTCGGCCAGTGCGTTTTGCGTTATGATATAGACGTCTGGACGGACACGCGGGCAGAATATCTCATAGGTTGGCACGAAACGGCCCGGGTCGGTGCCGCCGTAGAGGAGGGCATCCTTGTCCATCGGCGGATATCCGCCCCCCGGCGCGAACATATGATAGCCAAAATGCCATCCGAACATGTGGCCGTGCTGCTCGTTATCGGACCAGTTGCGGAACATGCCGACGATCGGCATGCAAGCCACCAGTATCAGGATGGGCGTGGTGGGCAGCTTGTTGTCCTTGGCCATGAAGACGATGATCGACAGGGCAAAGATGATTCCCAACTGGACCAGCACCCACATGGATTCGCAAATCTGCGAGGCCGTCAATTCCTGCAACCGCAGGGTGAAGAAGTGTTCCAGAAACTGCAGGAACGAGGCGTTGAACACCACCTGGTAGATCAACTGTGAGGCGAACACCATCAGGGCGACGAGATAGAGCGCCCACCGCAGTTTGTCGAAGTGCAGTTTCGATACCGCCAACCCCCAGATGAGACCGTAACCGATGCAGGCGCAAAACAGTGCATGCGTCAGCATGAAGAAGACACGGTCGTTGAACAAAACCGCGCGATCCAATGTCGGGTTGGCCAGCACGATGAACGTGACGCTGGTAAAGAAGATTCCCGCGGCGGTGAAGATGAGCCATTTCTTGGCGCGCCATGTGGTTCCGAAGAACCAGGCCAGCGCCGCCGCGCCGATGGCCACGAACATGGCGGTGTATTCCAACAACAGGCCTTTGAAGAACACCGCCATTTGGTTCCAGAACTTTGCCCACTCGCGCCAGATTTGCACCTTCTCGTATTGGCCGCGCGTGATGTGGTGCCAGAAGCCGTCCTTGTTCTGGGTGAATCCCCAGTTCATCGGCGGATTGGTGGACGACGCCAGGGGGGAGTAGCCGTAGAACAGGAGCCCGCCGAGGACGCACGCCGCCAGGATGGCTGCCCGCTTCCAATTGATGCGCGTGGGCAACCCATACAGTCGGGCGAGCACTTCGCCCACCAACCAGATGACCATTGGCGTCACGGCGGCGATGGCTCCCCCCCAGAAGTAGCTCGATGAGGTGAAAAACGTTGCATCGTCGAGGACCCACTCCATGAACCATTGCCCGATTGCCACCACCCAGCACGCGCCCACGGCCGCATCCATCAATACGGGGATGCTAATCATGGCGACCAGGATGAAATACGCGGGCGCCATGAACAACAGGGTCTGGTGATTGGTCAGCCCCAGACTCCACAAGAAACTGGCCCAGTACAGGTACTTGTCGCGCTCCGGATCATGCATCCAGATGAACAACATCACCAGCGTGACCGCCATAAACAGGCCGTTCAAAGTATAGACTTCACCGATGACCGCCTGCGACCAGGGGACCGGGCTGTAGGCAAAAATTAATGCACCCACGGTTCCGCAGACGGCGGCGATCCACTTTTCCTGCTCGTCCGTCAGGTTCTCGTGAAACAACTTGGCCGAGCGCAACAGCATGGACCCGCTTCGGGAGATCAGCAGCGCCAACAACGCCGCGGTGGTGGCCCCGAAGCAGCCGCTCATGAAGTTCACGCGCCACGCGATGTTGAAGTTCCGGCGGCTGATATCGAGGCCGTCCGCTTGGACGTAGTCCGGCACCGGCTGCGGACTCAACGGATTCAGATTGTCGAAGAGGAATCCAAGCACGGACCAGATTGGATATCCCGGCGGATGCGGCACGCCAAACGTGTGCGCGCCCGTGATCAATTCACCGGAATCCTCCAGCGTCACGTTGGGAGCCATCGTCAGGATGTAACCGGTCAGCGCGATCACGAAAGCCGCCGCGGCGGCGAGCCAGTCACACTTGCGGAACAACTTGAACGATGCCACGGGAGCCGGAGCCACTGGCACGACAGGGACAGGGGACGGCGCGGCTGGTTTCAGATTCTTCGTGTTGCCACTCGCTGCACGTTGATTAGCCATAACGGGATTCGTGAAAAAGAAAAGGCGACTCTAAGGTTTGGCCGGTCAAGGGTCAATACGCCATTTTTAGTCAGGTACCAGCCTCCAAACGTTCAAACAAACCGCACCGGCGGCTGACATTTCAAGACGCGGGTTCCAATGCGTGGGATTATAGTGGCCGGCCGGGGGAACTCCAGCCGGCATGGTCTATTTCCCGTGTAGGACGGAACCCTACACACCATGACGAGGATTGTTCCTGGGGAACCCTTTGATCGGCCGGGCAATCATCCATCCCCGCGCAAGCACAGCAGATTCCACAGGCTGTTCAGTGGTCAACGACCGGGTCGGACCACTTGTCGTGTTCCTTGATCAGGTCCACGAGGCGGTCCACCGCTTCGATTTCGGGGATATTGAACTTCACGCACGTCTTGCCCACGTACAGATTGACCTTGCCCGGGGCGCCGCCCACGTAGCCAAAATCCGCATCCGCCATCTCGCCCAAGCCGTTCACAATGCAGCCCATGATGGCGATCTTGACCCCCTTCAGGTGTCCCGTGGACTGCCGGATGCGTTCCGTGATCGTCTGGAGGTTGAACAACGTCCGGCCGCAACTCGGGCAGGCCACATATTCCGCCTTGAACGACCGGCTGCCTGTCGCTTGCAGGATGTTGTAGGCCAGTCGCAAGCCGGCCACGGGATCGGTTTCACCGCGCACGAGGATCGCGTCGCCGATGCCGTCGCAGATCAACGCTCCGATCATCGCGGACGCATGGAGCATGGCATTGAGGGAGTCGGTGGCGCTTTCCGGAGTCTGCAACACGTCCTTCAACAGGATGGGAGCCCGGGAACCACGTGCGTCGAGTTTTGCCGCCAGGATGCGGTAGGCGATGATCGGGTTCAGGGCCACACCGTCCTTGACCGCCACCAGATGAGCGTCTGAAATCCGGCTCAAGTCATCGGTCAGCGGGTCCACTTCCACCACGTTGCTCTGTTCGTAAACGAACTCCGGCATTGTGTCGCCAAGTTGTTTCTGTTCGGACGCAAGCTGGTCGGACACGGCGCGGGTGACGC
>CAZAAF010000012.1:7251-21052 GCA_964482575.1 uncultured Verrucomicrobiota bacterium
GAATCAGGTTTTCACCGCCAGCCTTGACCGAACCCACGGCCAGTTCCTGTGTCTTGCGACGGGCGTAGCTGAACGGGTCGCGCGTTTCCTCGAGGCCCACAGTCGGCGCAGGTGTGGCCGGCTGGTTCAGACGGTCGTTGAACTTCTTTACCAATGCATAGGCGACAGGGATTTCGTGGACGCTGTCTTCCGTGAGCGACACGCGAACGGTATCGCCAATGCCATCCTCCAGGAGGGCGCCAATGCCAGCCGCTGATTTGATGCGGCCGTCCTCACCGCCTCCCGCCTCGGTGACGCCGAGGTGCAGCGGGTAATTCCAGCCCAACTCGTCGAGCCTGGCGGCGAGCAGACGGTAGGCGGCGATCATCACCTTCACGTTCGACGCTTTCATCGAAAAGACGAGGGCGTGGTAATCGTGTTTGCGGCAGACGCGGGCAAATTCCAGCGCGCTCTCGACCATCCCGGCTGGCGTGTCACCGAATCGGTTCAGGATGCGGTCGGAGAGGGAGCCGTGGTTGGTTCCGATACGCATGGCACGGCCGAGGCGCTTGCACTCCAGCACCAGCGGCGTGAAGGCCGCCTCCATGCGCGCCACCTCGGCGGCATAGACGTCATCGGTGTATTCCTTGACGACGAACTTTTTCTTGTCGGCAAAATTGCCGGGATTGACGCGGATTTTTTCAACCCATTTGACGGCCTCCATGGCTGTGTCGGGTTTGAAATGGATGTCGGCCACGACCGGTGTGGTGTAGCCGCGCGCCCGCAGCGTTTGCACAAAGTCCTTTAGCTTCTTTGCGTCGTTCACCGTCGGCGCAGTGAGCCGGATGATCTCGCAGCCGGCGTCGAGGATAGGCAGCGCCTCGGCGATGCATGCCTCAGTGTTCATCGTGTCCGACGTCAGCATGCTCTGGACACGAATCGGGTTACGTCCGCCGATGCCGACGCCGCCCACGCGCACCTCGCAGGTCGGGCGACGATGATAGTTGAAGGGGGACTGACAGTAGTTCATTTTTGAACAGGCTTTGTCACCTCATGTGCGGCGTTGGTTTCGATGGTCTTGTCCGGCAGGACACTCGGCCTGACCATGCGCCAGACGTCATTGAGGTTGATGTAAATCAGGAAGACAATCAGCACGGAGGCAAACACGGTCCATGTGCTTTGGACGAACTTGCCGTTCAATGGCCGACGCCGTATCCATTCCGCCAGGGCGAACAGGATATGGCCGCCGTCAATTACCGGGATGGGCAGCAGGTTCACGATGGCGAGGTTGACGTTGACGAACACGGTCACGTCGATGCCGTTCATGAAACTCTCTTTGATGCCCCGCGTGATGGCCTGGGCAATGCCCGGGATGCCGCTCATCTTGGAGGGCGTGATTCCCGTTTGCTTGGGGTGCAACAACGCCTGCAACACGCGCATGGTCTTGTACACGTGACGTTCCAATTGGGCTCTCGGCAGGGGATGAATGATCACCTTGGGCGCGGCCGGGTCCCATCCGAGTCGCACTCCGATACGTCCGCGGCTTTCCTTGGCGTCAAAGAATGGGGTGATCATCGTCTCCTGGTGTTTGCCATCCCGGACGAACTCCAATCGTTGTGGCTGACCGGCACGATGCAGAAGCAGGTCGCGCAATTGGGTCACGTTCAATACCGTCTCGCCTCCGACTGTCAGGATTTTGTCACCCTTGAGCAGTCCCACTTTCTCGGCTGGCGCTCCCGGCTCGAGCCAGGAAATGTACGTGGCGTCGCCCAATCCAAACTCAGGAATGCGGAATCCTTCCTGGGGATTGCGCTTGGGTTCGATGAGCAGTTGCAGCCGTTCCGGACCCCGCCGCACCTCGAAGGGAATCTGCGTGCGCGTGCTTGTGACGATCATCTCGAACACGTCCTCCATGTTGGCCACGCGATAACCGTCCACACGCTCGATCCTGTCGCCCATGCGCAAACCGGCGGCGAATTCGGGGGAGTCCTTGGGGACATCGGTCACCACCAGCATGTCGGGCCGTTCATCGGAAGGCATGCCAACCACCCAGATGATCGTGGCCATCGCGAGGGCGAAGGCGATGTTCATGGCCGGCCCGGCCATGGCGACGAGAATCTTGGTTAGCGGCGTTGCAGGGGGCAGCGGTTCGTTGGTATCGGCCTTGCCTTCCAGCAACTCCGCCGGGTTCATCTGGGGCAACATCACGTAGCCGCCAAGGGGGAACCAACTGATCCGGTATTCGATGCCATCCACGGTCTTCTTCCAGATTGCGGGACCGAAACCGATGGAGAAGCACTTCACCACCATGCCGCGGCGGCGGGCGAGCCAGAAATGGCCGAGTTCATGGATGAAAATCGACGCTCCTACCAGCAGGAGCATCACGATGAAGGCGAAGATACTCCCTAGCACAGCTTGGCCGCCTCCTCGCGCGCCCAACGATCCGCCTCAAGAATCGGTTCGAGGGTCTTGGCGTGCACCACGCGGTGCCGGTTCATCACTTTTTCCACCGTCGCCCAAATCTGCGGGAACCGGATGCGTCCCTCCATGAAGGCGGGCACGGCGACTTCGTTGGCGGCGTTCAGGACGGCGGGCATGGTGCCGCCGGCCCGCGCCGCTTCGCGCGCCAGCCTCAACGCGGGGAATTTTTCCGGGTCGGGTTTTTCGAAGGTGAGGGGCTGCAACGCCGGAAAGTCCGTGAGAGGCATCGAGTTCTGCCGGCGGCGCGGATGGGTGAAGGCGTATTGGATGGGGTAGCGCATGTCCGGCACACTGAGCTGCGCCAGGACCGAGCCGTCGAGAAACTCGACCATCGAATGGACAATGCTTTGCGGGTGGACCACCACGTCCACCCGGTCCATATCCAGCCCGAAAAGCCAGCGTGCCTCGATCATCTCCAGACACTTGTTGAACAAGCTCGCCGAGTCAATGGTGATTTTGTTGCCCATGTTCCAGGTTGGGTGGCGCAGGGCATCCGCGGCGGTGACGCGATTCAACTCGGTTCGAGTCTTCTTGCGGAACGGACCGCCCGACGCTGTCAGCAATAACCGGCGCACGTCTTCCATGTCGCGTCCTTCGAGACACTGGAAGATAGCACTGTGCTCACTGTCCACCGGCAGCACCTTGACGCCGTGTTTTTTTGCCTCGCGCATCACGATCTCGCCGGCCATTACGAGGATTTCCTTGGACGCGATGGCGAGGTCTTTGCCGGCGCGGATGGCTGCGAGTGCAGGTTGGAGTCCGGCGGTGCCGACGATGGCCACCAGCACGATGTCCGCTTCCGGCATCGTGGCCATCTCGATCAGGCCTTTTTCGCCGCTGAGGCATTTGACGCCCCGCGGAAGCCGCCGTTTCATCTCGGCGGCGGCGGCCTCGTCATACATCGCGACGGCCTTGGGTTTCACGGCGCGGACCTGTGCTTCGACTTCGTCCACGCGCGAACGCGCAGCAAGCCCGATCAGCCGCACTTCACGGCGGAGGTCGGCGGCCACTTTCAATGTGCTCTGGCCAATCGAACCGGAGCTTCCCAGCAAGACGACGTTTTTCATTAGTTGTGCAAGATTAACCGAAAGAAAGCGTATAGAGTCGGCGCTGTAAAGAGCAAGCTGTCAATCAGGTCCAGCACGCCGCCAATGCCCGGCAGCCACTGGCCCGAGTCCTTCACCTGGGCCTCGCGTTTGATGACCGATTCCGCCAGGTCGCCGAGGATGGCCATCACGCCCAGCAGTGCGCCGGCCAGCGCGGCAGTCAGCGCCGTCATCTTCAGGTGCGTCAGCGAATCCTGGAACAGGTAAAACGAACCCCATCCCGCCAGCGTGGCCACGGCAATCGCCCCGAAAACGCCTTCCCAGGTTTTCTTCGGGCTGATGCGCGGGATGAGCGGGTGCTTGCCAATGAGCGACCCAACCACATAAGCGCCCGCATCGCTGAGCTTGGTGACTAGGATCAAATAGAACACGGCGTATTTTCCGTGGAACATCATCCGTCCGGTTTCCAGTTCGATGCCTGGATAGAGGTAGTGGATCTTGGTGATGAAATTGAACAACCAACTTACATAGACCAGCCCGAACAGTGTGGCGGCCATCGTGGTGATCGGGGAACGGCCGTCCTTCTCAAACATCATCCGCACGAACACGCCGAGCACCGCCATGCAGAGAATGGTGGATTCAAACGAATAGGACCGGGGCGACACCATGCCGTGCTTGAAGAAGAACCAACTGCCGGTCAACAGGATAAACCCTGTCAGCACGCCCCACACCTTGAACACCCGCAGGCGGGCCCGCTCCAGGATGCCGTAGCACTCCCACAACGCCAGCGAGCCGAACAGCGCCAGCAGCAGCCAGCTGCAGAACGGGGGCGCAATGAAAATCGCCGCCAATACCAGCGCCCACATGAAGACTGTGCTCAGGAGTCGGTGGAAAAACATGTCAGGATGGCTCGACGCCGCCGAACCGGCGTTGGCGTTTGCGATAATCTTCCAGCGCCTTTATAAACTCCGGTTTCCGGAAATCGGGCCAGAGTGTCGGTGTGATCCAGATCTCGGTGTACGAGGTCTGCCACAACAGGAAATTGCTCAACCGCATCTCGCCGCTAGTGCGAATCAACAGGTCCGGATCGGGGAAGGGGGAGGTGTAAAGCGACGCGGCAATCGTCTTCTCGTCGATCTGCTCCGGCTGCAACCGGCCCGCCTGCACTTCCGACGCGATCTTGCGCATGCCGTCCACCATCTCCGTGCGCCCGCCGTAGCTCAGCGCCAGGATCAACCGCAGACCGGTGTTGTTTGCCGTGAGCCGCCGGGTTTCCGCGAGTTGTTTCTGCGAATGGTCGGGCAGATCGCTCAGTCGTCCGATGGCTTCGAGTCGGACATTGTTCTTGTTCAGCGTGCCGATTTCATCTTTGAGGAATTTCGTCAGCAGCCGCATCAATGCCGAGGTTTCCTCGCGCGGCCGGCGCCAGTTCTCAATGGAGAACGCGTAGAGCGTCAGATACTCCACGCCGACCTCGCCCGCGATGGTCACAATTTCCCGTGCGCTGTCCGAGCCGGCGCGATGGCCTTCGATGCGCGACAGCCCGCGTTCCCGCGCCCAACGGCCGTTGCCGTCCATGATGATCGCCACGTGGCGTGGCACTTGGGCGTTGGCGGTCATAAGGGTGGGGCGCTCGTGCTACGCGGTCAGCGTCTGCTCGCGGCGCGGTCCGACGGACGCAATCGCCAGTTTTGCGCCGGTGAGTTTGGCGATCTTCTCGACGTAGGCGCGCGCCTTCGCCGGGAGTTGTCTGTAGTTTTTGATCTCGTGCAACGGCTGCTTCCAGCCGTCCATCTCGATATAGACAGGCTTGCACTTGGCCAGCATGGCCAGATCGTTGGGCATGGTGTTGAACGTCTTGCCGCCGGCGCGATACGCCACGCAAATCTTGATGCGGTCGAGCGTATCCAGACCGTCGAGGTTCGTCACGGCCAGTTCATCGATGCCGTTGACCATTGCCGCGTGGCGGGTCGCCACCGCGTCGAACCAACCCACGCGCCGTGGACGGCCGGTGGTGGCGCCAAACTCGCGTCCCAGCGAGTGCAGCAGGTCGCTGATCATCGGGTTTTCCGTTGGCAGTGGACCTTCGCCAACGCGGGTGGTGTAGGCCTTCATCACGCCGACCACCTTGTCGATCTTGTTCGGCGGCACGCCGGAGCCGGTGCAGGCGCCGCCCGCTGTTGTGTTGGACGACGTCACATACGGATACGTACCGTGGTCGATGTCGAGGAACGTTCCTTGCGCCCCTTCGAACAGGATGCTCTTGCCGTCCTTCATGGCGTTGTGCAGATAGACCACCGTGTTTGTGATGAACGGCCGCAGCCGCTTTGCCGTCGCCAGATACTCCTTGCGGATGGCTGCGAGCGACAGGGGCTTGGCGCCAAGGGCACGAAGAATGTCATTGTTCTCTTTGACCTTGCGGGCGAGCTTCTCGCTGAACTCTTCCGGCTTGACCATGTCAATCATGCGCAAGCCGATGCGCGCCGCCTTGTCGCCGTAGGTCGGGCCGATGCCGCGCTTGGTGGTGCCGATCTTCTGCTTGCCCTTGAGCACCTCGCGCTGCGCGTCGAGTTCGCGATGATATGGCAGCACCATGTGAGCCGTCTCGGAGAGGAGGAACCGGTTCTTGCTGATCTTGATGCCACGCTTTTCCAGTCCGTCCATCTCCGCCACGAGCCCCACGGGGTCCACGACGACGCCGTTGCCGATGACACACACCTTGCCGGTGTGGAGGATGCCCGAGGGAATCAGGTGGAGGACGAACTTCTGGTCGCCAACCTCCACAGTATGTCCTGCGTTGTTGCCACCGGCGTAACGGACCACGATGTCCGTGCGGTCTGTCAATACGTCGATGATCTTGCCTTTGCCTTCATCGCCCCACTGGGCGCCAATCAGAATTGTGGTTGCCATGATTTTGGTTCTCGTTGGGCGTTCGTTTCCGTACCGGGCAAAAGAAAAGCCCCGACCTCTGCGGAACGGGGCAAACGCCTCTCTTAGTTGCCCGCGGACATTAACCCGAGGGGTGAAAGGGTGTCAACGGCGGAGTCTCCATCCGTGTGCAGTGATCCGTGACCCGTATTCAGCATCCGGTTGAGGAACTTCTCTGTTTCACTGAAGACTCGTTACAGATTACCAGCTTAGAACATCGGCACGAAATCACCCCTGGAGTCGAACGCCAGCGGCGCGGGGTCCGTTTCCTTGCGCAGGTCGGAACGGCGGCCCAACTCATCGAGATAGGCTTCGGAAGCCCAGACCGTCTCGCAGCTCAGGGTGTTTTTGATCCAGAGTGCCTTCACCTTGCGGGTATCGGGCAGACCGCTTGTGGATAGGGCGATCTCCATCGCCTCGCGGTCGGTCGCAAAATGCATCGGCATCCGTGCGTTCACAGGCGTCAACGCGGTGATCGTGTTGACCCACGTAGCCTTGGTGTCCACCGCCTTGTAGAGCCGCTCGTGGATGAAGTCGGCCATGCCGATGCCCGCGGCGTTACCGTAGCTGTCAGGATGGAGCGACCGCACATAGAGGCGGCGCGAGGCGTTTGGGCCGGGTCTGAGGAAACTGCCGTCAATCTCGCGCCTGATGACGTTGGTGTCCATGCCTGTGCCGCTGAAGTTCTTGCCCATCTCGTCCACAATGAGCAGGTCCACCTCGTCGAACGGCAGGCGCGGCATTAGCGAGCGCGCCAGCTTCAGCAGTTCGAGTTCCTGCTCTTCCATTGTTGCCTTCGGCACGGCTACGATGCGCGAGGTCTTGTGGAATTGGTTTTCGATGATACCCACGCCGAACGTGATCTTGCTGAGCTTGAGCACTTCGCGCGCGACCGCCACCAATGCCTTCGCGTGGCTCATCCGCGCACTGGCTTGATGGAACTGGTGAGCGCCTTTTTGCTTACCGAGGCCAATGGTGGCCATCTTCATCAGGCCGCTCTCGATGGGGCCGTGAAAATCCGTGTGCGGCTTGATGCGGTTCACCAGCACGATGGCGTCCGCGCCGCGCGCGTTCCTGTCCTGATAGACGATGAACCCCAGTTCTGGGTCGCGGCCGAGTTCGACCACTTCCATGCTGCTTCTGATCGGCACACCCATGGCGGCCTCGGTAATGCCGTAGTGGGCGAGCACGTCGAGCTGGCCGGCGTCGGTGGCGCCGCCGTGGCTGCCCATGGCGGGGACGATGAACGGCTTGGCGCCGAGCTTCTTCAACTCCTCACACACCGTGCGGACGATGATGTCGTAGTTGGTGATGCCGCGGCTGCCCGCGCCCACCGCCACCGTCATGCCGGGCTTGATGCTCTGGCTCGTCGGCAATGCTGCCATCGCCTCGCGAACGCCCGCTGCCGGGTCGTTGATGCTGGGCGCGTCAAAAACCTGCTTCAAACGGAAGAACCGCGGAAATGTATCGTTCATGTCGCACGGCAAATTACCGCGCTCCCGCCTTGCGGACAAGCCCGGAGTCGTCGGTGGCCGACGTGGCTGCCAGCGTCAGTTGAGCCCAGGCGCGACAGTGTGCGCGGTTGTTGAATCGGAATTCAACGAGGGCTTGCTTCCGTCCTCCGCCTGATTCATGAGGCGGTTGTTAGCGGGTTGGGTGCTGGCGGGGGTGGTGTGACGGCGTGCAAACCCAATGGACGGTTGTTTGTTCGAAACGGACTTGCGCAAGGTCATTGTCCCGGACGCAGCCGGTGGTTGGTCCTCGTCGGTGCCCGTCGCCTTGTATCCGCCTACGAGAGCGGTCAGTTCCTGAATGGCGCGTTTCATCATATCCGCCTGCGCCGTCAGTTCCTGGGCCGCGGCCGCGCATTCCTCCGAGGTGGCGGACGTGGATTGCGTGACCTCGTCCACCTGCGAAACCGCCTGGTTGATCTGGGCGATGTTTTCCGTTTGTTCGCGGCAGGCGGCGGCCACCTCGGCGGCGACCCTGTCCACTTCCTTGGTTTTCTCGACGATGTCTTTCAGGGACGCTACGGTTCGTCGGTTGATGCTGGCGCCCTGGCTTGACCGGCTGACGGCCTCCTGGATTTTTGCCGTGGTTTCCCGTGCCGCCTCGGCGCTGCGCTGCGCGAGGGTGCGCACTTCGTCGGCCACCACGGCGAAGCCCATACCGGCTTCCCCGGCGCGCGCGGCTTCCACGGCAGCGTTCAATGCCAGGATGTTGGTCTGAAAGGCGATTTCGTCAATCACCTTGATGATTTTGGCGACGTCGTTGCTGCTGGTCTGGATGGCATCCATGGCGCGGTTCATGTCCTGCATATCGCGGGTGCATTTTTGGGCTGCCTCCAGGGCTTGGGCTGCCATGGACTGGCTGGTCTCGGCATTCTTCGCGTTGTTCTGGACGAGACTGGCGGTCTCATTCAACGACGCGCTGGTTTCCTCGATCGACGCGGCTTGTTGGCTGGCGCCATCGGCCAGTGTCTGGCTGGATTCCGATACTTGCCCGGCAGCACTGGACACCTGCTGCGAGCCCGAATATATCTGTTCGATGGTGCGCGCCACGGACCGGGCCAGACTCGTCGCCATCAGGAAACTTAGGCCGAATCCAGTCAGACCGATGATAAGGGCAGCCACCACGACCCACTGGATGAGCTGGACGATGATTGTGGTGACATGCTGGACGGTTGAGTCAAAGTCCTTTTCATAGCTGCTGGCGACAATGACCCAATCCCACGCCGGGAAATAAGTGAAGGCGGCAAATTTTTTGCCTGCTTCCGTCTCGCCGGGGTTTTTCCAGAAATAGACTTCCGTGTTCACGCTGCCGGGTGCGGAGTCGGTCGCCTTCTTGACGATATCCTGAATGATGAGACGTCCGTTGTGGTCTTTGGCGTCCCAGATCAGTTCGCCGTCGCGCAATCCCTGGGCCGATACGATGTAACGGCCGCGATTCTCGCCCTTGGTTCCCAGCACATAGACATACCCGGTCTTGCCCACGACGATCTTGAGGATGCTGTCCCGGAAGTCCCGGTTGATGTCAGTCATGCTCATGCCCACATACAACATGCCGATGACGCGTTTCTTGCCCGCGTCCCAGAGGGGTTCGTAGGCCGTGGTGTGGTATTCGCTGACCACAAACGCGCGGCCGCGGTATGAGTTGCCCTTTAGCACCGCCTCGATGACGGGGTTTGGCGCACCGTCCGCCTCGCGGTTGGGAATATACGTGCCGATGGCGCGGGTCCCGTTGGTGGTGAGCACGCTGGTCGCTACCCGCAGCATGTCGCCCGCGTCATTCATCCGCTGGAACAGGGTGCAATGCGCCTGTGTTACATGTCGCACGTCATCCACCACCGGCGACGCCGTCTGGGCCACGGCGTTTTGTCCCAACCACTGCTGGCCCACCAGCATCCGTGGCATCTGGACGGTTTGTTTCTCTTTGGTCACCTGATTGACGGCGGCCCACGTCACCCCGTTTGTGTCCAGAGCCACGGCGCCATGCTGCGACAGTGTCTCCCGGGCAATGGTGAGGTAGTGGGTGAGGAGCTTCTGGTTGCGGGTTTCCACGGACTCGCAATCGAGATACAGGTTCTGGACGATCTTGCCCGCGCCGTTGATGGCTTCCGCGAACACCTGGTCAACCATGCCTTTTTGGAGATGGCGGCTCTGCATCAGGATCGTGGCAACCGTTGCCGTCGTGGACAGCACAATCAACAGAATGCTGATCCCGGCAATCTTCGTTCGGATGGACATGCGTTTTATATTCATGAAACAGTGCTTGCAGCGATGTTACGGCGTTTCCAATGGCAGACACCCACTTGCCGGTATAAGATTTTCCCGTGGCGATCAGCGCTGACCAAAGGAACGCCACACGGCAATTGAATGGATTATCGGCTGTTTGCTCCTTCGGCTTGAGTTGAATCCTGTCCGGTGAGCCCGCGGGATTTTTTGTGGACAGGCGGATAAGGTGCGCGGGGAAATACGGGCGAGTACGGCCCCACACCGCCGGCGTGGGTTCCGACGGCATTCTCACGAAGGGCGCGGAGACTTTGCGGTCTTTGCGCCCCTGCATTGAGCCGTCTATTTGTGCTTCTGGAAAGGGACCTGTGGGGCGTGCAGGAGATGCCTCGAATTCACGCGGATGAGGAATGATTAAGGGCCCGTCACGGGTCGCTTTTCCCGTGACAGGTTCAACGGCTGAAAAGTTTGTATCCCATGTTCATGGGTATTTCTTTCAAGCCGTCGTTCACGATCAGGAACTTGCAGAACTCGTAGAGCGGCAGCAACCCGCGCTTTTCGGAATCCTCATCGACACAACTGTATTCGATCACGTTGTATTTTTCGCCTTCGACGCCCTCGATGAGCCAAAGTTCTCCGTCCAGATATCCGGGTTTTTCCTCGGACCGCATCTTGAAGAAGTCGAGCCTTTAGATGCGACCATGCAGCCTTTCGAATTCGGTTTCGGAAAGCACCAGTTCTGTGTGTTCTGCAATGGCCTTGATACCGGGGACGAAGCGCGCGGCCCATAATCGAAACCGCGAACCCTCCCGCTGGACTCGCACGCAGAAGCAATGTCCTCGTGCGGGAAAGATCGTGAACCGGTAAATCACCACGTCGGGATTCTTTGCCAGCGCGGGCAGGCGCGGTTCGTCCATGAACGCCAGGACCGTGGCAAAGATTCCGGCAAAGTCTCCATGATTAAGGTAGGCTGGAAGCCCGAGCTCCTTCTCGGTTTTTCTAAAGATGAAATAGGGTTCGGCTGCATTCCTAATCCTTGGCCGGCTTCTCGTCCGCGCAAATCATTCCGCTTGCCACCGTCCACGCCAGCATCACCAGCATCAGGTTTCGGAAGCAGTTTCATGGTCCAGAAGCTGCCGAGGACGTCTGGCCGGGTCAATGATGGCCGTGCATCATTTCTTCAAGGAGCTTCCGGTCGGTGCCGATCTTGTTGATTTCGGCGAGCAGTTTGTCCCGTTTGGCTTGGTGTTTTTCAGTGGCTTGGGCGGAGGACGTGGCTTGCTGCCGGAGGTCGTCGAAGCTCCCAGCGTACTCCGCCATCGCGGTCTTGAGGTCCTTGGTCTTGGGGTGGAGCTTGGGCTCCAGCCAGGCCAGCCGGTCTAGGATTGTCTTCACGGTTTCGGCCGGAACGGGCTTCATCTGGATCAGTTCATCTTTTTTCGTGATGGGCGCCGTCTCGCGGAAGAACGTGAACATCACCGGGCCGCCGGCGGACCAGATTTCCTCCAGCGACGCGCCGAGGCTGAGAGTCTTCGGCAACCGGTAATTGGCGGCCCGCAGCATGAATTCCGCCGAGAGGTGGTTGGGCGCCAGCCGCAACACTTCGCGGAGCGTTTGGTAGGTGGTGAGGTTGCGCAGGGCGGGGATGCCGGCGTCGGGGCCAAGCTTGGATTGAACGCCCGCAAACAGGGCGATGGCTTTGGCCAGATTCGCCGCCCGGTCTTGGCGCGCCACGGCCACGGCCTCGTCCAGCGTGGAGATGGAGAACAACTGCGCGCTCCAGAGCATGGCGGGCGAGTAGAGCAAGACCATGTCGCCGAGATTCTCCTTGTTGGCCAGGGGCAGGGCCACGGTCATGCACTTCTCCAGCACCGCCCCCCGGACCTTCTCCGTCAGCCCGCCGATTTCGCGAATCTTTCCGTCCACGGTCACATCGCCGGTCATGGCATAGGCGGGGTCGATCTGGAAACCGTCGAACAACGACGTCAGCAGCACGGCGAGCGCGCCGCCGGCGGAACCGCCGGACTGCAGGCTGTATTTTTCGGAGAAACTGAACCGGATGTGATGCCCGGCTTTCCATACGGGGTAGCGCACCTTGACCAGATGGGCGGCTTCGTCCAGCGAGATGCGCGTGCTGCTGCCGACGGTGGTCGCGAATTTCCACGTGGTCTCATATCCTGGCTGGCCGATTTCCACGGTCGCGATGATCTCCTGCACGCTGCCCAGTTGTTGTCCGGCACTGACGCGGGTCACATACAACCCCTTGATGGAACTTTGGTTCTTCAGGAAGGGTTTGGCGCTCTTCTGGAGTTCGGCGTCGGCCGGCTGCGTCACGGCTTCGCTCGATACACGTGCCGTCGTCCGCCGGGTGACTGTCCTCGTCGCTTCAGCGATGAAAGTCTGGCCGGCGAACGGTGCCGAACCGGCGGTAAATCGCGATGCGAGCGCATTGGCGAGCTGCGGGTTGCCGGCGATTTCAGGAATGGGGCTCGTTGTGGCCGCAAACGCGGGGAACGGTTTGCCGGCATAGGCGATCTTCAATTCCGAACGCTTCGACTGCCAGACGTGATGCGGCGGTTCCCCCGACGTCTGCACCACGAACGCGTTCACGAGGATGGGGGTGTTGGATTCAAACACCTCGCCGGAAACGAAACTGCAGCCGATGAAATTGGACGAATCGGAACACCAGCCGACCGTGGGCGGTATCGTGCACTCCACAAACTGGCAGTCGGTGAGGGTGTTCCACTCGCTGCGCAGCGAGGCCATGTGGTCGAAGACCTCGTCCTTCTTTCGTTTGTGGACGATCTCGGGAAACCGCATCTGTACGAACGCGCAATGTGTCAGCTTGAACCCGTAATCCTTGCCGGTCAGAGATGCGAAAGAGCATTTGTAGAACAGGCTGTTATCCGTCGCCCACTTGGTTGAGTAGTAATTGAACCACGGCCCGGTCTTCTTGAACTTGCATTGGTCGAACACCGCGTATTTTGCGCGCAACCCGTTGTTGTTGAGGTCCTGGGAGATGGTCACGTTGCGCAGCACCACCGGCTTGTCTGGTTTGCCGTCGATAATTAGCTCGCCGGTTCTTCCCAGTGCTATTTCACCTCCTCTTAGTTCCACGCCCGGCGCCACCTTGATTTGTTGTGTCCCGCCATTGCTGGCGACTTTCAATGTGTCCGCAATGACATAAGGTTTCGCGTTGTCCTGGAGGACGATTGTCCTCTCAACCTCCAGGACGGGGACGACCTGTGTGATCTGTGCATCGATGGTTTGCCGGCTCATTGCAGGCGACGGGCGGGTCGCAAGTTGGGCCTGACACTGGGGCCATGTCATTACGGCAGCCATGAACGCGAATAATGCGGCAGCCAAAACGGAGAGTTTAGGGCGATTCATGAGTCTCCTCTTAGGATATTGCGCGCAGATCGTACCGGAAAAGGGGATGCATGTTGAGAGCTAAATGTAAAGATCAGGGAACGTTATCCGTGCCATGATTACAAGCAGGTCTTGGAGGACCGGGGTCAAAGCGCTTTCTCCAAGTGTTCGTCGCTGGATTCCAGAAACAAGCGTGCGCCATTTTCGAATCGAATCATGAAACCGCGCGGGTACTGTGACTTGGGCCCGTCCGATTCGGGGAAGTCG